>JAEMSB010000149.1:1294-8956 GCA_016463045.1 Niveispirillum sp. | reverse complement strand
ATCATAGAGTGCAGAGACGATGGCTTACCGGATTCAGGGCGAAACGGGTGAATGGGAAGTGGTGATCGGGCTGGAAGTCCATGCCCAGGTCATTTCCAATGCCAAGCTGTTCAGCGGGGCCGCAACGGCCTTCGGTGCAGCCCCCAACAGCCAAGTCAGCTTCGTCGATGCCGGCTTTCCCGGCATGCTGCCCGTGATCAATCAGGTCTGCGTGGAACAGGCGGTCAAGACCGGCCTGGGCCTGAAGGCGCAGATCAACCTGCGCAGCGTCTTCGACCGCAAGAACTATTTCTACGCCGACCTGCCGTCGGGATATCAGATCAGCCAGTTCAAGCAGCCCATCGTGGGCGAGGGCACGCTGATCCTGGATCTGGCCGATGGCGCCACGCGGGAAGTGGGGATCGAACGCCTGCATCTGGAAATGGATGCCGGCAAGTCGATGCATGACCAGCATCCGTCCAAGACCTATGTCGACCTGAACCGGGCCGGCGTGGCGCTGATGGAGATCGTGTCGAAGCCCGACATGCGCAGCCCGGAAGAGGCGGCGGCCTACCTGCGTAAGCTGCGCACCATCCTGCGTTACCTGGAAACCTGCGACGGCAACATGGAAGAAGGCTCCATGCGCTGCGACATCAACGTGTCGGTGCGCAAGCCGGGCGGGCCGCTGGGCACGCGGACGGAGACGAAGAACGTCAATTCCATCCGCTACGTTCAGCAGGCGATCGAGTATGAGGCACAGCGCCAGATCGAGGTGATCGAGGAAGGTGGCAGCATCGTCCAGGAAACCCGCCTGTGGGATCCGGGCAAGAACATCACCCGCTCCATGCGGTCCAAGGAAGAAGCGCATGATTACCGCTACTTCCCCGATCCGGACCTGCTGCCGCTGGTTCTGGAACAGGAACTGGTGGACCAGATCAAGGCGACCCTGCCCGAACTGCCCGACGACAAGAAGGCGCGGTTCATGGAGCAGTATAAGCTGACTTCCTATGATGCCGGCGTTCTGGTGGCTGAAAAGGCCCGTGGCGATTTCTATGAGGAAGTGGCCAAAGGCCGTGATGCGAAGATGGCCGCCAACTTCCTGATCGGTGACCTGCTGGGCGCACTGAACAAGACGGGTAAGGATATCACCGAATCGCCGATCAGTGCCGCCGACCTGGGCGGGCTGATCGATCTGGTGGCGGACAACACCATCTCTGGCCGTCTGGCCAAGGATGTGTTCGCGCTGATGCTGGAGACGGGCAAGTCGGCCATTTCCATCGTTGATGAAAAGGGTCTGCGTCAGGTCACCGATACCGGTGCCATCGACGCCGTCATTGCCCAGGTGATGGAGGCCAACCCCGACAAGGTTGCCGAATACCGGTCCGGCAAGGACAAGCTGTTCGGCTTCTTCGTGGGTCAGGTGATGAAGGCCAGCCAGGGCAAGGCCAACCCGGCTATGGTGAATGAAATCCTGGCGGCCAAGCTGAAGGGCTGACGCCAGTCTATGTAAATGAAAAGGCCGCCGGGGCGATCCGGCGGCCTTTTTTCATGGCTCGGTGCTACCTGTTTCCTGTCGCCAACGCGCGGCCAGCCAGGTGCAGATGATCAACTGGATCTGGTGGAACAGCATCAGTGGCAGGATGATCAGGCCGACCTGCGCCACGGGAAAAAGCACGCTGGCCATGGGCACGCCCGACACCAGGCTTTTTTTCGATCCGCAGAATAGCAGCACGATCCGGTCGGCCCGGTTGAAGCCCAGCCAGCGGCCGGCCAGGGCCGTGATGCCCATGACCAGGGCCAGCAGAACGATGCTGGCCATTGAAATGGCCAGCAGGTCGGATGCCGCCGCCTTGTGCCACAGCCCTTCCACCACCGCCGCGCTGAACGCCGAATAGACGACCAGCAGGATTGATCCCCGGTCGGTATAGGAGATGGTCTGTTTATGCCTCTGCACGAACCGCCCGATCAGGGGGCGGGCCAGGTGGCCGGCGATAAAGGGCACCAGCAATTGCAGGATGATCGCCTCCAGCGCCGCCAGTGAAATGCCGGCCTGTCCCCCCGCATTCATCAGCAGCCCGACCAGCAGCGGAGTAATGAAAATCCCCAGCAGGTTGGAGGCCGAGGCCGAGCAGATGGCCGCCGGCACATTGCCGCCCGCGATGGAGACGAAGGCGATAGAGCTTTGCACCGTGGAGGGCAAGAGACAGAGATAGAGAATGCCGGTCGCGATGACGGGCGGCAGGATGGAGGCAGGCAGCAGCCCCGCGGCCAGGCCCAGCAGGGGAAACAGCACAAAGGTGCTGGCCAGAACCGACAGATGCAGCCGCCAATGGCCCATGCCGGCCAGGATGGCCTCACGCGACAGCTTGGCCCCGTGGAAGAAGAAAAGTAGGGCGATGGCAATATCGGCGACGATATCCACGATGCCCGCGACCTGCCCCTGCGCCGGGAACAGCGCCGCCAGCCCGACAGTGGCCAGCAGCGCCAGCAGGAACGGGTCGATGATAGCCGCGAGGAAACGCTTCATGTCAGTTCATCCCTGGGCGGATCGGCAACACCGCAAGGATGACAGTATGCATGCCATTGATAAAAACCGGCTTCCCCCGTTTCCGCCGGGGTGGTGTGTGTGCAGCGCAAAAGAAAAAGCGCCGGAACCTGGGCCCGGCGCTTCATCCCGCAAATGCCTTAGGTCAGGGCTCGCCAAAGGCTCGACCTGACCTACAGGGCGCATCAGCTGGCAGCGTCGCCCGTCACCAGCTTGGCAATCTGCTTGGCCCAGCGGCGGGTGAACCGGTCCGCGTCGCCATAGATCGTGTAACTGTTGATATTGTCCGGGAAGGGCAGGCCCATGTCGGCATCGGCAATGACCGCCACCACCTGACCCGTCTGGCTGTCCGTCAGGGTCGCCTGAAAGGCGGCTCGGCCAACGGAATAGACGCGGTCAACGGTGCCGCCGCCACGTGCCTTCTCGGCATGGAAGGACCGGTTGGGGACATAATCGGTGAAGGTGATGGCCAGTTTCAGGATACCAGGCCCCGGCTCCTTCACCATGGCCGGCCCGAACGCCTCTTCCAACTGCTTGGTCATATACTCGAACGCATGGTCACGCTCGCGCACCGAAAGCAGCACCTCGTCAAAGCGGCGCTCGATGGCGGTGTCCATAGGGGCCAGCATCACCTTGCCATAGGAGGCGAGGTTGACGCCGGGCTTCACAAAGACCTTGTCCAGGTTGGCATGGTCCTTTTCGGTCAGCCCCTCGGTCACCAGCTTGGGCGCCTTCTTGGACGGGATACCGTCCCAGGCGCTTTCTGCGGCACCGGCGGTGCCGGCGGCCAGCACCATCAGGGACAGACCCAGGATGCCGGCCAGAAGGCCAGTCTTGAAACCGGTGCCGTGGCTGCGAATCACATTGCTGTCGGTCATGGCGATGGGCATTTCATGTCCGAACATGGTGTCGAACTCCATTCATAGGGCGCGGGAGGGAACCCGTGCGGTACCGCGTTGCTGCGGCGGAGAACCGGGCCGCCCCCGTCCCGATATGTCCCGCGCATCACTGCCGGGATCACTTTTTAAGAATGGGGTGTTGCAGCGCCGTTGACAAGCCCGCTTCATGCCACTAAACACCCCTCTCACCGACGCAGCCCCGGTTCAACCGGCTGGTTGCAGACGGTGCGGAGGGGTGGCCGAGCGGCTGAAGGCAACGGTTTGCTAAACCGTCGTACCGGGAAACTGGTACCGTGGGTTCGAATCCCATCCCCTCCGCCACTTTCCCATAAAATATGTGGAATGTTCGGCGTACGCCAAGGGCGGTGCCGATTTTGTTGCCCGCCGGAATGGCGCGGGTTCAACCAATATCCGATGCGGATGATGCGGTGACCCAGGCAGACCGCGTGACCACCAGCAATGATATTGGCCGTCGGCGTCTGTGGGCGGTTTCCGGTGCGGTGTGGCTGTGTGTTGCGCTGATCAGCATGGTGCAGGGCCAGGTGTTTGCCGCCTATGCGGGCCGGGCACAGGCTTGGTGGCCCGTTTTCCATTACACGGTTGCGATCTTTTCCGTCTGGGCACTGTTGACCCCTGCCGTGCTGCATGCGGCCCGCAGGGTGGAAAAGCGGCGGTTGGGCCGGGTTGCGGCCTTATCGTTATGGCTGGCGGGATATCCGCTGACCGTCATGGCGCATCTGACCCTTTTCGTTCTGCTGTTCTGGCCGATCTATGGCGGGCAGAGCCCGTCCTTATTGGCAATGGCGAAGGCGGTGTTTCTGGCCAACCTGGACAAGTCGGCCTTTGCCTATATCGCCCTGATCGCGCTTGCCCGCCTGCGCCGGCAATGGACGCCGCCGGGTGAAGTGCCTGCGCCGCCGTTGCGGGCTACCACCGCGCCTGCCGGTGAAGACGGCCTCTGGGTGCGTGTGGCGGGCGGACAGCAGCGCGTGCCGTTCCAGGATATCGACTGGATTGCGGCGGCGGGTGACTATGCCGAAATCCATGCCGGTGAGCGCACCCTGCTGATCGACCGTAGTCTGGCGTCGCTGACCGATGAATTGCCGGCTGCCGCCTTTGTTCGGGTGCATCGCGGGGCCATCGTGCGGCTGGATCGGGTGCGCGAGGTCCACAGCCTGGGGCGGGGTGACGCCAGCCTGATTCTGCATAATGGTGAAAAACTGCGCCTCAGCCGCCGGTATCGCGAGGG
This sequence comes from Niveispirillum sp., assembly GCA_016463045.1. GTDB lineage: Bacteria > Pseudomonadota > Alphaproteobacteria > Azospirillales > Azospirillaceae > Niveispirillum. The sequence continues at coordinate 4,284 of JAEMSB010000149.1, read as the reverse complement.
TTTCAAGGCCCTTCTACCGGTCTGATCCCGGTTGCCGACCAGACGGTCCCGCTTGCCGATCCGGGCTGGCAATGGAGTGGTGGAGCATCAACCCTGATCCCGTTCACAGTCAATGACGGACCCACCATGATGTGCCGATTGCGCTCCCTGCTGCTGGCCCTGCCGCTTGTGCTGGCCCTGCCGGCCATGGCCGATAAACCCCTGCCGGACGATCTGGTTCTGATCGTCGGCGCGCTGCATCATCTGCACGAACGGGAACCGGCCTTCGGTTATGACCGGCTGCGAGCATCCATCCTTGCCTTCAAGCCGGATATACTGGTGCTGGAGGTGCGGCCCGATGAACTGGCCGAACGCAAGGCGACGCCGGGCCGGCCCGAATATCCGGCAGTGATCTGGCCGCTTCTGTCCGAGTTGCGGATCGACGCCGTGGCAATGGAACCCGGCGGGGAATTGTTCAAGGAAATCGCTGGCGCGGCGGGTGCGGCCTTCGACGTTTTGAAGGCGCGTGATCCAGAAGGGGCGGCGGCCCTTTCGCGCCTGGATGATGCCATGGAGGATGTCCTGCTTGCCTATTGGCAGGCACCGGGACAGGCACAGGATGAACAGACCGCCGTCATGGCCGCCGGCGCCCAGGCCGCACAATTTGCCCTGGCCGGCCCTGCATTTGCCGCGGCGCAGGCGCGGTGGGACAGCCATATGGGCGGTCAGGTGATCCGCACCGTCCGGTCCCATCCCGGCAAGCGGGTGATGGTCATCGCCAGCTACAAGAATCGCGCAGTGCTGGAACGCATGGTGCGGCAGGCGGTGAAGGACCGGGTGGTCGATGCGGCCCCCTGGTTTGCGAAGGCCGCCAATTGACCACCCCAATCCCTGAAAGCATGGATCAGCGAATGACGACAAAGCATTGGTACAATGGCAGCTGTCACTGCCGCACTGTCCGGTTTCGGGCGCATCTCGATATCCATTCGGGCACCAGCAAATGCAACTGCACTTTCTGCTGGAAGCAGCGGAACTGGAATGTCGGTGGTCTGAAGCTGGCGGATTTTGAGCTTCTGGCCGGCGCGGAATTCCTGTCCACCTATGGCCGCAAGACCGAGGCGTTCGAGATTTCGCACAAGTTCTGTTCCAAATGCGGAACGCAGACACATGGCGACGGCTATCTGGAGGAAATGGGCGGTGCCTTCGTGTCGGTGCGGGTGGCGGCGCTGGACGACCTGAGCGTCGAAAATCTGGTTTGCGCACCCATCACCTATTGCGACGGACGGGGGGATAATTGGTGGAACCCGCCAGAGGATATACGTCACCTCTGATCGGAGGGCGACGGCCGGGGGATTGCCAGTTTAGGCCGGGTGCTTTATGTTCCTGCCCGGTCGGCAGTTCACCCAGGCGTCGCCGTTCCCATTTGGGAAAGCTAAACCTGCCATCGCGAAACAGTTTTCACGATTATTCCTCTCTCCCTTCCATCGACCGACTGCTTTTCCTGAAAAAGCCGTGCCAGGTCGGAAGCCGGCGACCACCGACATCCATCAAGGATTGGCACGACAGACGGGGAACAGCCATGTCGATGTCGATTGCTGAAGCAACGGCCGCCACACCGCGCGGCCTTATCCATTATGCCGATGCCGGGGAAGGCCCGGCGGTTCTGTCCCTGCACGGGGCCATGGGCGGGACGGACCAAGGGATGATCCTGGCCCGTGTCACCGGGGCCGATGCCGGGCGCGTCATCGCACCCGCACGTCCGGGTTACCCCGGCACACCGCTGTCATCCGGCGTCACGCCGGAGGCGCAGGCCGACCTTTATGCTGCCCTGCTGGACCATCTGTGTCTGGACCGGGTCACGGTCATCGCCGTGTCGGGTGGGGGAGCGTCGGCCCTGATGTTTGCGCTCCGCCATCCTGGACGCTGCCGGGGGTTGGTTCTGGTGTCCACCTGCGCGGGACCGCAACCGATGCCGACCCCCGGCGGCTTTCGCCTTTTCGGGCTGCTGGCCCGCTGGCCCGCCTTTGCGGGGTGGATGAAGGGCCGGGCGCTTCGCAATCCCGACCGGATTTCCAGCCGGTCCATCCCCGACCTTAAACATCAAGGCGCCTTGCGGGCCGATCCGGTCGCCATGCCGCTTTATCGCGACCTGCGCGTCGGCATGTTTGACCGGTTGGCGGAGCGTTTGCCGGGGACGGAGAATGATATCCGTACGACCCGAAGTCAGTCTTTCGCGCTGGAGGAGATCGGCGTGCCCACGCTGGTGGTGCATGGCACGCATGATCCCCTTTTGCCCTATGAAAGACATGGGGCGGAACTGGTACGCCGTATCCAGGGTGCGGAAATGCTGACGGTGTGTGAAGGCGGCCATGCGGCCATCTTCACACACCGAGCATTGATTGTCCCGCGTGTGGCAGGGTTCCTGGCGGCATTGTAAGGATCAAGGCCGGTGGCGGTTTATGCCGCCGCCGGCTGCGCCTTCCGGCCCATGGTGGGGCACATCAGCGCCGCGAACAGGCACAGCACGCCCGCCACATAGAAGGCCGGCATGTAGCTTTCCAGATATGTGCGGGAGAAGCCGCCGCCGAAGGCAGCACAGGCCGCACCCAGTTGGTGACCCGCGAAGATCCAGCCGAAGACAAGGTTCGCCTTCTCCCGCCCGAACCGTTCCACCGTCAGCTTTACCGTCGGTGGCACCGTCGCCACCCAATCGAGGCCATAGAAGACGGCAAACAGCGACAGGCCATAGAAGGTGAAGTCCGAGAAGGGCAGGTACAGCAGCGACAGGCCACGCAGCCCGTAATACCAGAACAGCAGCCAGCGATTGTCATAGCGGTCGGACAGCCAGCCCGACGCAACAGTACCGATGAAATCGAAAATACCGATCACGGCCAGCATGCCTGCCGCCTTCACCGCCGGCATGCCGAAATCCACGCACATCGGCACCAGATGCGTCTGGATCAGGCCGTTGGTGCTGGCCCCGCAGACGAAGAAGGTGGCGAACAGCACCC
>JAEMSB010000149.1:0-1284 GCA_016463045.1 Niveispirillum sp. | reverse complement strand
AGAAGACCTTGGTCTTCGCCGCCATGCGCAACGTGTCGATGGCCGCGAAGGCTAACGATCCGGCGGGCGGCGGCGGGGCGGGGTCGGGCACGCCCGGCGCCTCGCCATAGGCGCGCAGGCCAACATCGCCCGGCCGGTCGCGCATCAGCAGCAGCACGCCGGTGGCGGCCACCGCCAGCATGGCGCAGATCACCGACAGGGCGGTGCGCCAGCCAATCTCCTCCGCCAGCCAGGCGGTCATGGGGATGAAGACCAACTGCCCCGTGGCCGAACTGGCCGTCAGCAGGCCGATCACCAGCCCGCGCCGGGCCGTGAACCAGCGGGTGGCGATGGTGGCGCCCAGCACCAGGGCCGTCATGCCGGTGCCCAGCCCGACCACCACGCCCCACAGCAGGACCAGTTCCCACAGGCTGCTCATCCCCAGTGACAGGATCATGCCGCCACCGATGATGGAGAGCGAGGTCAGCGCCATGCGCCGCACCCCGAACCGGTTGATCAGGGCCGCCGCAAACGGCCCCATCAAGCCGAACAGCACCAGACGGATGGCCAGCGCCGTCGAAATCTCCGACGCGGTCCAGCCGAATTCCTTCTGCAACGGGATCATCAGCACGCCCGGCGCGCCCACGGCCCCGGCGGCGGTGATGGAGGTGAGGAAGGTCGCGGCCACCACGACCCAGCCATAATGGATGTTGCGCGCGGCCAGCCGGGCCGCCAGACGATCAGACAGGAACAAGCCACACCCCCCGTCACCAGCCCTTGCGAAAGTCGCTGGTAATGATGATGATCATAATGATAAATTATTCATGATGACTATCATCAATACGGTCAAGCAGGATCGTTGGCATTTTTGGGGGAGGTGGGTTGTGCGTGTGTCGAAGCAGAAGGCGGGGGAGCATCGCGACGCCATTCTGGCGGCGGCCTCACGCCTTTTCCGCGCGCGCGGCTTTGACAAGGTTGGCGTGGCAGAGGTGACGCAGGCTGCCGGCCTCACCCATGGCGGCTTCTACGGCCATTTCGCATCGAAGGAGGCGCTGGCGGCAGAGGTCTGTGACCTCAGCTTCGGCAATGCCGTGCGGCGGGTGCAGGCATCGGCCAGCCTGGAGGATTACATCGACTATTACGCGTCGACCGAACATCGCGACCGGGAGGGGCCGTGCCCGATGGTGGCGCTGGGGGGCGATGTTTCACGCCTTTCGGGACCTGTCAGGGCGCATTTCTCTGCTGGCGTGGCCCGTTATGTCGCCGCCATCCGTGCGCATATGCCGACCGATGATCCGTTGGCGG
>JAEMSB010000642.1 GCA_016463045.1 Niveispirillum sp. | reverse complement strand
GTTTTGTGACGGCTGCCTTTAACCGGCCTGTGCCTTGTACTGGGCGGTTCCGTCACCCAGAAAGCCGATATTGGCCTCCCGCTGCCTCGCGGCCTCCTCGTCATAAAGGAAGGGCAGGAAGGCATAGCGCGTGCCGGCAGTCACGGGCGTGGCTTCATGCAGCAGGGAACAGCAGAAAACCACAGCACCGCCAGTGGGCGCACGATAGGTGCGGGGACTGAATTCGGGGAACCGCAGTTCACCGCCCTCAAACTCGTCTGCGTTCAGATTGATGGTGACGGCAAAGCGGCGGTGTGCCGTTCCACGCGTGGTGTTATCGCGGTGGGGGCTGAAAAAGCCGCGCTCCGAACTGTCATAACAGGCGACGATATACCGTTCCATGCGCGTGGTGCGGAAATTCAGGGCGCGGGTGATCATGGGGACCAGACGGCGCTCGACACGCTGCCGGGCCGCGACTCTCACCGCTTCATCGGTGATATCCATATCCCGGCGGCGCTTGAAACTATGGTCGACAACACCGACCGTCTGGCCATTCACATCCCGCATGAAGCCGGAATCCACACCGCCATTCTGCTGATACAGGGCAATCAGGTAGCGACAGAATTCCGGCTCGAATATGCCCGGCACCGTCAAGACGGGCGCTGGCATGTCAGCCGATGCCAGCAGCCCCGCCCGCGGCAATGACGCCACCCACGCCAGCACGGCACTTCCCTCGGACAGGGGGGCCCGCAGCAGAATACGCATGGCCGTATCGATAACGATCCAGCCCCCCTCCAATCCGACATTGTACATTGAATAAAGACGGGCCGGCGCTTGCTGGTGGAAGCACCGTAAAACCGGCCAGCGCTGACGGACTACCGGTGCCCCCTCGTCGCCAATCACCGCAAAACAGACCGCATGGACGTCGTCGATGCTGGCAATGGTAGCGGCCAGCAGATCAAGAGCAGCGATCGCCGGTTCCAGGTTCTGTCCGGGAAAGCAGAGGACAATATGACGGCCTCCCAGACTGGAAAGATGAAACTGGGCAATATCGCCGCAGCGGGCGGCGAACAGGGGCGCCAATTCTCCGATACCAGGGCGGATAGGGTCGATGGGGGGGATCTGCTGCATCATGATCGGGCTTCAACGGACATCATTCGCGCGACAGGGCGCGGGGGGGGGGTGAAGAGGTGCCACGGCCCGCGAAGGGCCATGTCGGGCCGTGGCATGCCGGCGGCCTGCCACTCCAGGAGGGCAGCCAGGAGAAGCAGAGCAGTAGCCCCACCGGCATTGATGAAAAGGAGCCGTGCCAAGCCGGGATCGGGCCAGGCGATCAGGGCATAATGCCCCGCGAAACTGAGGACGGCGCCAAGGGCGAAGACAGGCAGCGGCTGCCGGCCCAGCAGGCGCAGCGGCGACAGCCAGGCGGCGCGTAACACATCGGCACCCGCTGGCAGAAAGCGCACCACCAGATGCGTCAGCGCCAGGATATGCAGCAGCCGGGGCCAGCCCAGCCCTTCCTTGGCACCCAGCGGCAGGGCCAGGAAGGAAGGCAGCGGATGGTCGAACCCCAACTGTCGCCACGGTTCCACCGCCACCATCCCGGCCAGAACCCAGGTGACGGCCGCTATGTCCAGCAGCCAGTGACGGGGCCAGGACAGGCCGCGCTTCGCGCCCACCCCGATACACAGGCCGATACAGAACAAGAACTGCCAGGCCAGTGGGTTGAACATCCAGCGCTCACCCTGGAACCCCGCGGACAGGTTGGCGCCTGTCACCTGCACATAGGCCCAGAGCAGGCCAGAGGGCAGCAGCACCAGCCCCACGCCCCGCGCCGCCAGCGGCAGCAGAAAGGCGCTGGCCAGCATCAGCGGCACATAGGTTGCCAGGATATCGGCATAGCCGGGCAGGTATTGCAGCGCGAACAGGGCGGGCAGGGCCGCCACGGTATCATCCAGCAAAGGTTCAATACCCAGATGCCAGACGATGGCCCGATCTCCGGTGGTCGCAAAAGCCGCCGCCCCACCCGCTGCTAGTGCCAAAGCCAGCAGCAGATAGGTTCGGTAAAGCCGGAAGGAACGCGCGCCTAAGCGCAGCGCCAGCCGCAGCCAGCCATGGCGGGCATGGAAACCCCAATAGGCCAGCGCCAGCGAGAGCCCCGCCAGCAGCATGAACAATTCCGCCGCATCGGAGAAACCCAACCAGTTCCAGGTGAGGAAACGGGCCGGATTGCCGGGGATGTGATTGACGAAAATGGCCAGCAGGGCCGCCCCCCGGAACAGGTCGATGCGCGCATCCCGCGCGGGGCGGGATGGCGGCGTCGAAACAGGGGCGAGGTGGGCTGCGGGGTGGTTCATGAAGAGGAAACGCTGGTGTTTCCTCTTTCATCCATGCCTCAGTTAATTTTTTTGGACTTCCGGGAGCAGGGCCACGTCCACGGCCTGGATCAGGCGGTCCATTTCCACGG
>JAEMSB010000641.1 GCA_016463045.1 Niveispirillum sp. | reverse complement strand
GGACACCCCTCGCCCCCGCATGGCCAAAATCGTGCTGATCGGCGACAGCACCGTTGCCGTGCAGGGCGGCTGGGGACCCAGCTTCTGCGGGTACCACGTCACATCCGCTGTCGCCTGTGTCAATCTGGCCAAGGGTGGGCGCAGTTCCGGCAATTACCGGGCCGAGCGCTCCTGGGAAATCGCCATGGAGGAGGTGAAGGGCGGCGGGTTTGACAAAACCTACGTCCTGATCCAGTTCGGCCATAATGACCAGCCGGGCAAGCCCGGCCGGTCAACCGATCTGGCGACCGAGTTCCCCGCCAACCTGAAGCGGTATGTGGAGGAGATACGGGCCGCCGGTGCGGAACCGATCCTTGTCACGCCTCTGACACGACGGCAGTTCAAGGAGGGCGTTTTGCAGGACGATCTCGGCCCCTGGGCGGAGACAACGCGCAGGGTTGCTGCCGATCTGAAGGTGCCGCTGATCGATCTGCATGCACGTTCACGGCAGGCGGTGCAGGAGATGGGCCCGACCCAGGCCAACCGCTTCGCCCAGATGCCGCCTCCGCCGGAGGTGGCCGCCGCCGCCCTGACCGGCACCACCATTCCGGCCAGCAAGCCCAGCGATGCCGCCGCCGCCCAAACACCGGCACAGAATAATGCGGCGGTGGAACCGATGGGCCAGGCCAAACTGTCCTTCGATTACACCCATCTGGGCCGCGAAGGGGCGGATTACTTCGCCACCATCGTCACAAAGGAACTGGCGGATGCCGTGCCCGCCCTTCGCCGTTTCCTGATCCCCTGACCCGACCGACGAGAGAGAACACGACATGACCGATATCTCCCGCCGCAACGCGCTTAGTCTCGCCCTGATGGGTGGTGCAGGCCTTGCCGCCGGCCCCGTCGCCACCTCCGGGGCTGCTGCTGCGCCCGCTTCCGCACCCACGGCCTGCATTCCACCCGGCAAGCCCGGCGGCCCGCAATGGGCGCGCGGCCTGGACAACCAACGCAAGCCCGATCTGGGCGACGGCCGTTTCCTGAACCCGCTTTTTTCCGGTGACCATCCCGATCCCACGATCCTGAAGGACGGGAAGGATTATTACATCACCTTCTCCACCTTCGACAGCTATCCGGGTCTGGTCATCTGGCATTCGCAGGATCTGCTGAACTGGAAGCCCGTGACGGCGGCGCTGACCAAGAATCTGGGGTCCGTGTGGGCACCGGAACTGACCAAGCATAATGGCCGCTTTTTCCTCTACATCCCCGTAAAGGGTACGCCGACCGGCACCTATGTCATCTGGGCCGACAAGATCGAAGGTCCTTGGAGCGAGCCGAAATATCTGGGTCTTTCCGGCTTTATCGACCCCGGCCATGCCGTGGGCGAGGATGGGTCGCGCTGGCTGTTCCTGTCGGGCGGCAGCCGTATTCGCCTGACCGATGATGGTCTGTCGACCGTGGGGGAACCGGAGAAGGTTTATAACCCCTGGCGTTACCCGTCCGACTGGATCGTCGAAGGTTTCTCGCCGGAAGGGCCGAAGATCACGCGACATGGTGAATATTTCTACATGATCACCGCCGTGGGCGGCACGGCGGGTCCGCCGACCGGCCATATGGTCATCGCTGCGCGGTCGAAATCCATCAATGGCCCGTGGGAGGATTGCCCCCACAATCCCATCGTCCGTACCGTCAGCAATGACGAATATTGGTGGTCGCGTGGCCATGCCACGTTGGTGGAGGGGCCGGCGGGCGACTGGTGGTCCGTCTATCACGGGTTTGAAAACGGGTTCTGGACGCTGGGCCGGCAGACGCTTCTGGACCCGGTGGAATGGACAGCGGATGGCTGGTTCCGCATGACGGGTGGCGACCTGTCACAGCCGCTGCCCGCGCCGAAGGGCGGGCGCAAGGGGCCGCATGGCATGGCCCTTTCGGACGATTTCAAGACCCTGCAAATCGGCCCGAAATGGAACTTTTTCAAACCGGGCCCGACCGAGGATGCGCGCGCCAGCGTGGCCAACGGCACGTTGCGCCTAGTGGCCAGCGGTACCGCGCCCAAGGACAGTTCACCCCTGCTGCTGGTGGCCGGTGACACCTCCTACCAGTTCGAATGCGATATCGAGATCGAGGCGGGCGGCGTAGCCGGTATGGTGCTTTTCTATGATGAGAAGCTCTATTGCGGCGTCGGGTTCGATGAAAAGCGGTTCGTGACGCATCAGTACGGTATCGAACGGGGCCGCCCCGCCAATCCGCATGGGCGCAAGATGCGGCTGCGCACTACCAATGACCGCCACATCGTCTATTACGATTTCAGCGGCGATGGCGGCAAAACCTGGAACCGGTTCGACCGTGGCATGGAAGTGTCGGGCTATCACCACAATGTGCGTGGCGGCTTCCTGATGCTGCGGCCAGGGATTTATTCCGCCGGTACCGGCACCGCCAAATTCTCCAACTTCACCTTCAAGGCGCTGTAACCATGC
>JAEMSB010000640.1 GCA_016463045.1 Niveispirillum sp. | reverse complement strand
CCCTTGGCCCAGCCCGGCAGACCGGATCGGGGCGGGGCCATCCCTGCCGCCGGCATATCCGCCGGGCGGTCGATGGTCAGGGAGCGCAGCAGGTCACGTTTATCGGTCATCTTATTTCCGTCCAGCATCCAGACATTCCCCGCCGGCATGCGGCGTGGCGATAAGGGTGGGGCGGCTTCGATATCGGTAAAGGGGGCGGTCTTTTCACGGTCGAATACGCGAAACGGGTTCGCGGCTTCGTGAAACGGACCGGCCTGCCGGACAGGCCCCCCCGACCCTTCCGGCGGGCAGCAGCCTAACATGGTTACCGCGCGAACCAAAGGGGAACGACAGCGCTGTCGAAAATCATCGACACCGATGGAAGGGACGCGGTTAGGGCTTCATCTTGACCGTGTACTGCACCATCTGGTCGGGACCGCCGACGACACTGTCATAAAGGGCGCGGGCCGGCTCATTGCCCCTGCCCGTGGTCCAATAGACACGTGCCCACTGGTTCTCCTCCGCCATAGTGATCACACGCCTCAGCATGGCGCGCCCCACCCCGTGACGGCGGTGGCTGGCGGCCACGAACATGTCGGTCAGATTGCAGAAGGGACGCAGGCTCCAGGCACTGTCATGCAGGACCAGATGGCAGAAACCAATGCCGTTGCCCTGTTCATCACGGGCGATGAGCCCCCGCATGGAGGATGCGGGATCCAGCAGCCGGGCCCAGGCGATATCCGTGGTCAGTGGCTGAACAATGACATCATACCGTGTCTGATAGGCGGCCCAGTTACGGCGCCAGTCTTCTTCGTCCTGCGAAGCGGGGGGAACGATGGTGAAATCCGTCACGGCCACGGACTCTCGTTAACTATATCTATGGTGGCAAACTACGCTTTCGGCGTGTTCAAGTTCAAGCTTTATGCACGTTCATGGCGTGGCCCGCCATCTGATTGCGCTGCCGGGCAATCACCCGCACATGCGTGTATGCAGGTCTTTGATGGCCTGCCCACCCCGCCGCTGTCAGTGGCCGGGGGCGGGGTGGGGGTACGGGCGAATCGGCTGCTTATTTCTGATCGGGCAGCAGTGTATCCATCCAGGGGCCATTGGGTAGGCGATTGGCCAGGTCGGTGATGTGCTTGTTCCACCAATGACGCTGTTCGACCAGATGATCATAGTCGAACTGATCCTCCCGCCATTTACGGTCGGACGGGTGGTAGGTCAGCACATCAATAGGATAGCCGACATCGGCGGAGGAATAGCGCGTGCTGTCGAAGGAGAGATAGGCCAGTTTCAGCGCCATTGTCATGGTCGTCTCATGCTTCAGCGCGCGGTCCAGGATCGGCTTGCCATAGGTGGTGGCGCCGATAGACAGATAGGGCGTGCGCTCATCCACCTCGATCCAGTTGCCCTCCGGATAGATCAGGAACATGGTCGGTTCCTCATCCTTGGACAGTTGGCCGCCGATGATGGCATGCAGGTTGAACTTCAGGTTCGACGCCTCCAGCGCCTCCTTGTCCTCCTTGGCGACCGTCCGCAGGCAGCGGGCAAAGGCGTTGGCCGCGTCCAGCATGGTGGGAAATGGCTTGGCCTTCTTGTCCGCCATTTCCCGGCGCAGATAGGCCAGCGTCTTGTCCCGGACGGAGCGCAGGCCCGACGTCATGACGAAGAACTGTTCCTTGCCATTCTTCATCAAGGTGACCTTGCGCGCCGCTGTCACCTGGGTACCGGCGGTGATGCGGCCATCGGCCAGGGCGATCAGCCCATCCTTGATCTTGATGCCGAGACAATAGGTCATGGGGCCAGCAACTCCGGTTGCGATGCGGAAGGGGCGGCATCCTGTCATGCTCAACCGTGCCGCGAAACCAAAAAGCGTACATCCCCGCCGCGACGGGAGGGCATGCAGGCAGCCGGCGGCAAACCTATCCGAATGGACGTGCGACACTCTTGTTGCACTGCACAAAAGCGCCTTGACTCCTCTCCATCGTGCCGATATATCTACTCCCATGCTGCATTGCAGCACGTCCAGGTCCGGGCCGGCAGGTCCGCATCGGGATGACAAGGCGGCGACCGGTGCCGGGGCTGCACCAGCGGACCGGCAACGACAGAGCGCGAAGGAGATAGCATATGGCAACCCGCACGCCGAAGGGGCCCGTGGCTGGCACGACGCAGAAGAAAGTCGTTGCGAAGCCCGCGGTGGTTCCGCCGGTTGAAAAGATTGTGACGGCCCCCGTGGCCGCTGAACCCGCACCGGCCCCGGCGGTCGCGCATGCGGTGGAGGAGGTGAAGACCGCCCCCGCTGAACCTGCGCCGACGCCCGTGGCCGCTGCTGTGGCCCCTACTGAGGCCCCGCTTGTCGCCCCCCCTGTGGCTATTGAGGCTCCGGTGGTGGTCAAGGCGCCCGAGGCACCGGCCCCCAAGGCCGTGGCGAAGCCGGTTGCGCCCAGCAAAGTGAAACCGGCGGCCCCCAAGGC
>JAEMSB010000639.1 GCA_016463045.1 Niveispirillum sp. | reverse complement strand
GTGGAGGAGATCATCGTTACGGGCCAGATCTTCTACCGCAACCGCACCGCCGACCCGAACCCGGTCCTGTCCTACGACCTGGAATATTTCCAGCGGTTTGAGCCGGTGTCGGTGGGCGAGATGATGAAGCGCGTGCCGGGCGTCACCTTCGCCGCTGACGTTCTGGAATATGACGCGGTGCAGATGCGCGGCCTGCCGCCCGGTTATACCCAGGTCCTGATCAATGGCCGCCGCCCGCCGGGCGGGGAGGCCGACCGTTCCTTCTTCGTGGACCGTATCCCCGCCGAACTGGTGGAGCGGGTGGAGATCGTCCGTGCCCCCCGCGCCGACCAGCCGTCCGAGGGCGTGGCCGGCACCCTGAATGTCGTGACCAAGGAGAGCGAGGCGTTTGAAGGTGGCTTCGCCAAGGCCGGCGCCCTGATCAACGAGGATGGCAAGGTCCGCCCCTCCTTCGCCGTCGCCTATGCCGACAGCCTTGCGGACATGTCCTACTGGGCCGCCATCAACTATCAGGGACGGCGTAATCCGAAAAAGAAGGTCACCGATTTTTACGATGGTTCGTTCAGCGAATATACAGGCAGGGAATTGCAGGATGATACCCGTGACGGCGTTGATATCTCCGCCAACGGGGAACTGGTCACGCGGCTGGGCGAGGGCTCGCTGCGTCTGACCGGCCTAGTGGTCGATACCAACCGCGATGAGGATGAAACCTCCGTCACGTTCGAGGGCGACAGCCCGGCAGCGCTGGAACAGGACGAGGTGGAAGTGCAGCGTGAACGCATCGGTCAGCAGACCTACGCCCTGTCGGCAGCCTTCACCCATCCGCTGTCCATTGGCGAACTGGGCCTGGATGCCGGCTGGTCCGGCTATCGTGAGGACAGCAAGACAGAGGTGGATGAGGGCGACACGGTCGAAGAGGCCGAACTGGTGGAGCGCGAAACGCTGGACACCACCGACGATGAACTGTCGGGCACCATCTATTACAAGTTCACGCAAGGCATGGTGGAAACCAAGACCGGCATCGACCTTCTGCACAAGAAGCGCGACACCGCCAACCGCACCTTCGAGCTGGACGACGGCGAGTGGGAGGAGGAGACGGCCCCCGGCGCCATCTTCACCATCAAGGAACAGCGCTATGACCCCTATGTGCGCTTTTCCTTGGACCTGACCGACCGCCTGACACTGGATGCCGGTGCCCGCTATGAGATCACACGCCGCGATGTCAGCAGCGAGGATGGCAAGGCCGATTATGACAGCGAGGCCTTCAACCCGTCCGCCCATCTGCGCTTTCAGGCGACCGAGGCCGACCGATTCCTGTTCTCCGTGGCCCGCACCGTCCGCCGGCCCGACTATGACCTGATCAGCCCCTATCGTCAGGAGGAGGAGCCGGCGGACGAGGATGAACTGATCGGCAATCCCCTGCTGGCTAATGAACGCGCCTGGGGCATCGATGTGGGCTACGAACGGCAATTGGGCCGGCGCGGCATCATCGGCGCCAACTTCTTTTACCGCGATATCACCAACCTGATTGAGCTGTTCAACACCGGCGAGGATGCCGAGGCCGGCGGCAATGTCTATGAGGCGCGCAATGCCGGCAAGGGGCAGAGCTGGGGCATGGAGATCGACTTCTCCACCCCGCTGGACTTTGCCGGCCTGCCCGATACGGGCCTGTTCGCCAACTATACCTGGCTGGACAGCGAGATGCGCGACCCCACCCTGGGCACCAAGCGCCGTTTCAACAACCAGCCCCGGCATATCTACAATCTGGGCTTCATCCAGACGATCCAGAGCCTGGATGCCAGCCTGGGCGCTTCCCTGTCGGGCCGGTCGAAGGCCAAGGAAGTTTCCTTGGATGAAGAGGTCGATCTTTCCTACGGCAAGGACCTGGAAGCCTTTGTCGAAAAGCGCTTTGCCGATCGGTTCGTCCTGCGTCTGTCTGCCTCCAACCTGCTGAACCGCAAGAAGAAGGAAGGCTTCGTCACCTTCGATGGCGACAGCGTGGCCGACATCATCGACGCCCACCGCGCCGGTGAGGTGGAGGAAAGCGAGCGCGAAAGCGAACAGTCCGGCCGCCTGTTCCAGGTAACCCTGCGCGCCACGTTCTGAGTTGTTTGATCTGTCGTTCCCTCACCGTCCCATCGGCTGGCGCCAATGGGAGGGTGAGGGGGCCCCGCTCCCTTGAGAGGACCCCCATGCGCCCCTTGATCCCGCTCGCCCTGATCCTGACGCTCGCCGCCTGCGGCCAGGAACGTGCCGCCCCGGTGGCCGCTTCCGCTCCCCTCCCTCTGGTGAAACCAGTGGCGGAAACCGCACCCGGACTGCCCGATGGTGGGGTGAAGGGCGATGCCGATGACCCGTCCTTCTGGCTGCACCCGGACGACCCGGCCCGCAGTCTGGTGATCACGGCGGCCAAGGGGGCGGGTTTGCGGGTCTACGACCTCCAGGGCAAGTTGGTGC
>JAEMSB010000638.1 GCA_016463045.1 Niveispirillum sp. | reverse complement strand
CTATGCCGCTGCCGAAGAGCAGGCTGAAGATTGCATGGCGACCACCGCCGGGCGCTGCAACTTCACCCCGGGACGCGAGGGTGTGCACCGAATCCAGTTGACGCTGGGCCAGGCCCAGGTCGGAAAGATCCGCGATATGACCATCGGCGGGCAGCAATGCCCCCTGCAGCGCCAGTCGGCGGACGGTCAGGATGGGGCCTTGCATGTTGCCTGCTTCGCCTATCTTTCCGGCGGGGTGACCTATGAGCTTTCCGTACCCGAAAGCAGCCGCGTCAGCGTCGTCAAGGCTGACCCCGCCAATGGCGAACCGGTAACCATCATTCCCTGACGGGGCTTTGTTTACGGTCCTGCCGCTTCTTCTCAGCCTGCACCATCATGGCAATGACAGCGGGAAGATCGACTGTCGGGGACCAGCCCAGGCATTCCCGTGCCTTTTGACTGTCGCCCCGCAATTCACCGACCTCCGCCGGACGGAACAGTCCTGGATCGACCGCGACACAGGTACGCCCGCTGTCGAGGTCGATCGCGGTTTCCGTCACCCCTTCGCCCTGCCACCGCAGGCGGATGTCCAGGGTCTGTGCTGCCAGGGACACAAAGTCGCGTACGCTCCAGGTCCGGCCGGTGGAGAGAAGGTAGTCGTCCGCCCGATCAGCCTGGAGCATCGACCACATGCCCCGCACATAGTCGCCGGCAAAGCCCCAGTCGCGCCGCGCATCCAGCCGGCCCAGGGCCATGGGGGCCGCCTGGTCCCCCGCGCGCCAGCGCGTCAGGTTGCGCACAATCTTGGCCGTCACGAATTCCGGGCCGCGCAGAGGCGATTCGTGGTTGAACAGGATGCCGTTGACGCAGAACAGGCCATAGGCAATGCGGTACAACGTCGTCATCTGATGGGCCGCCACCTTCGCCACCGCATAGGGGCTGCGCGGACGGAATAGCGTCGCCTCCGTCTGCGGCACCTCCGGCGCGGCGCCGAACATTTCCGATGTGGAGGCGTGGTAGAAGCGGGTATCCGGGCGGCGTGTGCGGATCGTTTCCAGCAGGTTGGTGGTGGCAACCGCGTTGCTGGCAAAGGTTTCTGCCGGGATATGGAACGATGAATGCACGGAACTGTGTGCGGCAAGATGATAGATCTCGTCCGGCACATGATCATCCAGAAGCCAGGACGCCGCCCGCCCGTCGGTCAGATCGACGGTCACTGTCGTCACCCGGCCCAGCAATCCCATCTCTTCCAGCCGCCAGGCCTGCGCCAACGGCGTGCCGCCGGGCCGCAGTGTGCCGGTCACCCGATAACCCTTCTCCAGCAGCAGTGCCGCCAGATAGGCACCATCCTGGCTGGTGATGCCGGTGATCAGCGCCCGCCGGCCATTACCACGCTCTTCACCCATAAACTCATTCCGACGATTGCGATGGCATCGGCCCTGCCGATGCGGATAAGCATATCTATAAGGGTACCGACGCCAGGATGGGATCGGTAATTTGGCGCGAAAGGAGAGACTATCCAGATGAATGAGCCGCGCAAGCCGCCCTCCCCCCTCGCCGAGCGCCATGCCGCCGCCGCTGCTCTGCATGATGCCGGTCGGCTGACCGATGCCGAAGCCGCGTATCGGTCCATCCTGGAGCAGTCGCCCGGCCATGGTGAAACCTTGCGCCGGCTGGGTGTGCTGCATCTTCAACGGGGAGAATATGCGGCGGCAGCCCCCGTACTGGAGGCGGCGGTGAAGGTCATACCGGATGATGCCGTCCTTCATTCCAATCTGGCCACCGCCCTGCGCCGCTTGAACCGACTGCACGACGCGCTGAACGCCTGCATGCAGGCGGTGCGCCTGGCACCCGATTTTGCTGACGGCTTCGCCAACCTCGTCAATATTCTGGACCAGATGCAGCGTCCGGGCGATGCGGTGGCGGCGCAACGGCAATTGATCGCTCTGCGCCCCTATGCGTCGGAGGCATGGTTGCAACTGGGCCGGCTGCTGATCCTGGACAACAAGCCCGAAGCGGCCATCGAGGCGATGTATGAGCTTCTGGCCATGCAGCCGCTATCCGTCCATGCCTATACCAACATGGGCGTGGCCCTGCGGCGCCTGGGGCGGCTTAACGATGCGGCGGCGGCCTACCGCACCGCCCTGGGCTTCGCCCCTGACGATCCTGGCCTGCTCAGCAATCTGGGGATCGTTCTGCAGGATCAGGACCTTTACCCTGAGGCCATGGACTGTTTCCGCCGCGCCATCGCCAGACAGCCTGACAGCGCCACGGCACATCTGAACCTGTCTGTTGCCTATCGCGAGGAAATGCTGATCGAACAATCGGTCAGCAGTGCGCGGGCCGCGGTCAAGCACGACCCCGCCCTGGCCGCCGGCCACACTTCTCTGGCCATGGGTCTGCTGATGCAGGGACGGTATGAGGAAGGGCTGGCGGAGTATGAATGGCGCACGCGCATGCCGGACTTCCCCTCCCCCCGCCG
>JAEMSB010000148.1 GCA_016463045.1 Niveispirillum sp. | reverse complement strand
GGGTGGGGTTACCGTGCGGCAACCTGGGTCGTGGGGCGCTCCATGGCCACGGCCTTGGGCTTCACCACGTCACCTGGACGGGCACGCTGCATGCCATTGACGATGATACGTTCGCCGGGCTGCAAACCGGCGGTGACAATGCGCAGGCCTTCCTGACGGCTGCCCAGCAGGACGGGGCGGTAGGAGACCTTATTGTCATCACCCACGACCAGAACGAATTTCTTGTCCTGATCGGTGCCGATGGCGCGTTCATCGACCATCACGGCGGCCTGTGGATCAGACCCGCCCACCTTGACACGGGCATAGAGGCCGGGGACCAGCAGGCCGTCGGCATTGTCGAAGCGGGCGCGGACGCGGATGGTGCCCGATACGGGGTCCAGCCGGTTATCGACATCATCGATGGTGCCGGCGCGGGAATATTCCGCCTCGTTGGCCAGACCCAACTGCACCGGCACACCGGTCTGATCCTTCACCGACGCGATATGGCGCAGATAGGTCTGCTCATCAACGTCGAAGGAGGCATAGATAGGCGAGACGGAAACCAACGTCGTCAGCGGCACACCGGTCGCCCCCGCCGCCACGACATTGCCCACGGTAATTTCCGCACGGGAAACACGACCGGAGATGGGGGCGGTGACGGATGTGTAGGACAGGTTCAGCTTGGCCACATCCAGTTCCGCTTGCGCTGCCCGCAGGCTGGCCTGGGCGTCGCGGGCATTATGCTCCCGCTCGTCCAGGGTGCGGCGGGGAATGGTGCTATCGGCCACCAGCTTGGCGGCACGGTCCAGTTCGGCACTGGTGAAGCGAACCCGGGCCTGGGTCGCCGCCAGCTGCGCCTCGGCCCGCGCCACCTCAGCCCGATAGGGGGCCGGATCGATGGTGAACAGGACATCGCCCTTCTTCACCTGCGCCCCATTCCTGAAATGCACCTCAGTGATGGTGCCGGAGACGCGGGGGCGGATATCAACACGCTCCACCGCCTCCAGACGCCCGGAATAGCTCTGCCAGTCCACCACCTTGCGCGCCACCACAGGCGCCACATCCACCTCTACGGCAGGCATGGCGGCCACGGCCATCGGCTTGTCTTCCGCCTGCCCCTGCAACGTCGCCAGCGAGATCACCAGCAGCGACACACCGGCGGCCATCATCCAGGCCAGCTTGGATCGCGTCATCGACATGGGTACCACTCCTTGCCAGAAGGGTGCAGAAAGGGGTTTCCCGCCGCCGCCCATCGACGGGGGATCACACAAAAGAGGCCTGCTCTAAGGACAGCGCCGCCCTTGGATGCCCGGCGATCCGGGCCCCTTGTCCAACACCTTTGTTTCGGGTTTGGAACCGCACCCAGACCGGATGAGGCTCCCTCAATTCTCAGGTTTATCGGGTTTGCTGCATTGCCGCTGTGATGGCCGTCGCAGGGATTAAATTTTTTTCATTTATCACCCATGCATTTTCGCAAAGGCTTGGGGAATAACACCTTTCAGCATCAAAATAGCCAATAAGCCCGCGAACAGGCGTCCGCAGGTCAGTGAGCAGTTGCAGCATCACCCATTCGCCACGACGAATAAATATCGATTTTCTGACAACAGAATTCGGATTATCCGAACAATCCGTTGGACAAAGGGCCGGCGGTCTCCGGCCTTCTCAGGCAGCGGCGTGCTGATAACAGGCAAAGGGCTTATCGGCGCCCTGCAGGATCGGACATTGTTCGAACAGGCTGACAACCCAGTCGATGAACAGCCGCACCTTCTGTGAGGGCTGGCGGTTGGGCGGATAGACAGCGGAGATGGGCATGTGCCGGGGCCGAAACTCGGGCAGCACCTCCACCAGCTCACCGCGCTGGAACTGTTCCATCACCATGAACAGGCCGGGCTGCATCAAGCCATAGCCCTGAACCCCGCAGGCAATATAGGCCTCGCTGTCATTGACCGCGACCGCACCTTTCAACGGCATGTCAATCTCCACCCCATCCTTCACGAATTCGAACGGGTAGGAACGGTTGCCCAGATGGGGGGAGAAATACCGCACGCCCTGATGGACCGACAAATCCTCCAGACATTGGGGCACCCCATATTTCTCCAGATAAGCTGGGCTGGCGCAGGTGATGCGGGAGAGAAGGCCCAGACGGCGGGCGATCATGGAACTGTCTGCCAGTTCACCGACCCGCAGCACGCAATCCACCCCTTCCTGCACAATATCGATCTGCCGGTCATTCATGCCCAGCTTCAGTTCGATATCGGGATAGCGCGCGTGAAACTCCCGCAATTGCGGGATCACCACCAGGCGCCCGATGGAGGTGGGCATATCGACATGCAGCCGGCCCTTGGGATGCCTGCGGCCTTCGGTGAAGCCGATCTCCACCTCCTCTACATCAGCCAGGATGCGCAGGGCGCGTTCGTGGAAAAGCTCCCCATCGGCAGTCAGGGACAGGCGCCGTGTCGTCCGCTGCAACAGGCTGGTGCCCAGATGGGCCTCCAGATTCTGGATGATGGTCGTGACCGATGCGCGCGGCAGGCCCAGCTTGTCGGCGGCCCGGGCAAAGCCATTCAGCTCCACCACCTGCACAAAAACCTGCATGGCCTGTAACTTGTCCATGGTCCCGCTCACCCGGAGATATGATCCCACTTTGTTATGAACATTAGGGCGGGGCCGGTCGCTATGCCCGCCGTCACAGGGGGGCAGTTTTCAAGGGCGGGCGCGTTCCCTCACCCACCCAAGCTTTTCGGCTTGGGTGGGTGAGGGAACGACGTGTTTACCCCAGCGCCTCGGTCAGCTCCGGGACGATCTTGAACAGATCGCCGACGATGCCGTAATCGGCGACCTGGAACATCGGGGCCTCTTCGTCCTTGTTGATGGCGACGATGACCTTGCTGTCCTTCATGCCGGCCAGATGCTGGATGGCGCCGCTGATACCGATGGCGATGTAGAGTTCCGGGGCCACGATCTTGCCGGTCTGACCGACCTGATAATCGTTGGGCACGAAACCGGCATCCACCGCCGCACGGCTTGCACCCACCGCCGCACCCAGCTTGTCTGCCAGCTTGTCCAGCATCGGGAAATTGTCGCCCGACTGCATGCCGCGACCGCCCGAGACGATGACGCGCGCGCTGGTCAGTTCCGGGCGTTCCGACTTGGTCAGCTCGGCGGAAACAAAGCTGGACAGGCCCGCCTCGCCCGTGCCGCTCAGCGCCTCAACAGCACCGGTGCCACCGGTCTCGCCTGCGGCCTCAAACGCGGTCCCGCGCACCGTGATCACCTTGATGGCGTCGCTGGACTTCACCGTCGCGATGGCGTTGCCGGCATAGATCGGGCGTTCGAACGTGTCGGCATCGATGACGCCGCTGATCTCGCTGATCTGCTGCACATCCAGCAATGCTGCCACGCGCGGGGCCAGGTTCTTGCCGAACGTGGTCGCGGTGAACAGCACATGGCTGTAGCCGCCTGCCTTCACCGCGGCCACCACCAAGGGCGCGAAATTCTCGGCCAGCGGGTTGGCATATTTAGCGCCATCGGCGACCAGCGCCTTGGCAACGCCGGCGGCAGAGGCGGCGGCCTTCGCGGCCTCGCCCACGCCCGAACCGGCGACCAGCACATGCGTCTCGCCGCCGATCTTGGCAGCGGCACCCAGCGTGGTCAGGGTCGGCTTCTTCACCGCACCCGTCGAGGGTTCGGCAACAACCAGAATGCTCATGTTGCGTATCCTTGGAATGCGTTGCGGATCAGATGACGCGGGCTTCGTCGCGCAGCTTGGCGACAAGCTCGGCCACGCTCGCGACCTTGACGCCGCCCTTGCGCTTGGCTGGTTCCGTCACCTTCAGCGTGGTCAGGCGCGGGGTGATGTCCACGCCCAGCGCATCCGGGGCCACCGTCTCGATCGGCTTCTTCTTGGCCTTCATGATGTTGGGCAGCGAGGCATAGCGCGGCTCGTTCAGGCGCAGGTCGGTGGTCACCACCGCCGGCAGCTTCAGCGACACCGTCTCCAGACCGCCATCAATCTCGCGCGTCACGGCAACCGCGCCATCGCCCGGCACAACCTTGGACGCAAACGTCCCCTGACCCCAGCCAAGCAATGCTGCCAGCGCCTGGCCCGTCTGGTTGCTGTCATCATCAATGGCCTGCTTGCCCAGGATCACCAGATCCGGCGCTTCCTTGGCGACCACAGCCCGCAGCAGCTTGGCCACCGCCAGCGGCTGCACCTCGGCATCGGTCTGCACCAGAACGCCGCGGTCGCCACCCATGGCCAGCGCGGTGCGGATCGTCTCCTGCGCGCCCGCAGGGCCGATCGACACGACCACGATCTCCGTCGCCTTGCCCGCTTCCTTCAACCGCACGGCTTCTTCAACCGCGATCTCGTCAAACGGGTTCATCGACATCTTCACATTCGCAAGCTCGACACCGCTTCCGTCGGGCTTAACGCGGATCTTGACGTTGTAGTCAACGACACGCTTAACGGCGACTAGGACTTTCATTGGCGATCCCCTCGCATGATAGCCGGCGGTGGATGGTCCCCGCCTGTTCACCCTGGCATTCAGCCATTCATTCGAACCTGGGCCTTAAGATTGGGCAATCAACGCCTGCCGTCCAGCCCCGTCAATCGCGGCGGACCTTAGGATTGCTGCGCCGCACATGTCAATAGTGTGCGCCTGGTAACGTAAAAACGTAATTTCGTTACCAATAACACACCAATGACCGGCCAATCATCTTCCCTTTACGTAATGGGAAGATACCAGCCGCGCGGCGGATTTCAAGGGGGTTTTGTGCAGGTTCAGGGCATTCAGCCCGGCGTTTGCCCACGCGTCAGGCCCGGCACCCACAACACGTCGGCGGCCCCCTTGTCATTGACCCAACGGCCAAGAACAAACAGATGATCCGACAGGCGGTTGATATATTTCAGGGCCGGTGCGCCGACATTCTCGGTCAGGGCCAGTTCGGTCATTTCCCGCTCCGCCCGCCGCGCCACGGTGCGCGCCTGATGCAGGTAGGCGGCGGCGGGGCGGCCACCGGGCAGGATGAAGCTGTTCAGCGGCGCCAGCTCGGCGTTCATGCGGTCAATCTCCGCCTCCAGCCGGTCGACCTGGATATCGACGATGCGGAGCGGCGGATAGGGCGGGTTCTCCATCTCCGGCGTGCAGAGATCGGCGCCCAGATCGAACAGGTCGTTCTGGATACGGCCCAGCATGGCATCGGCATCGGCCAGGATCGGGTCATCCTTGACTGCCCCCGTATGCAGGCGCGCCAGCCCCAAGATGGCATTCGCCTCGTCCACGGTGCCATAGGCGGCGACACGCAGCGCATGTTTGGGCACGCGGGAACCATCGCCCAGCGACGTCTGTCCCTTGTCGCCGCCACGGGTATAGATGCGGGTCAGGCGGACCATGGCGCTACCTGCTGTCTGGGATGGGGTCAGGAGGCCATGAAGGCCAGGGCGAACAGCACGACAGCCGCCACCTGCAGCCGGATGCGCCACCACATCAGCTTGTTGCCGTATTTGGCGTTGAATTCGCCGCCGCGTGCCATGGCAAACAGCCCGATCACCAGCACAGCCAGCGTGGCGATCATGGCCAGAACCATGAGGAAGATCATGAAACCGCTCATGCCCCACCATATAGCGCGGGATGGTCCCGCCGCCCAGGGGCAATGCGGAACTTCTATCAATGTTCCCTCAAACGCCGGGCGGGCGCGTCCGCCCCCTTGGCTTACGGCACCACGCGGTGCCGGGCTGGCGGTCGCCTGCCTATTCTCTACCGAGGGTCAGGCCCTCGGTAGATTGGTGTCGCGCGTCTGTTTCTGATATGAGACGCCACGGCACCGCAGCCGGAAGAGCATATGTCCCGATCCTCCCCCCGCCAGGCTGGCATCCCCTTCATCATGATCACCGTCCTTCTGGACGTGTTGACCTTCAGCCTGACGATCCCGGTCTTTCCATCGCTGATCCGTCAGTTCGCGGTCAGCGAGGCGTCGGCGGCTTGGTGGATGGGGGCGATGATCGCCGCCTTTTCCATCATGCAGTTTCTGTTCGCCCCTGTGCTGGGGGCGCTGTCGGACCGGTTCGGGCGGCGCAAGGTGATCCTGGCCTCCATCGCGGGCATGGCGATTGATCAGCTGTTCATGGCGTTTGCGCCCGGTCTGGTCTGGCTGCTGGTGGGACGGATGGTGGCGGGTTTGACGGCGGCCAATGTGACGGCGGCCAATGCCTATATCGCCGATATCAGCGGGCCGCAGGACCGGGCCAAGAATTTCGGCATGATGGGCGCGGCCTTTGGCGTCGGCTTCATCACGGGCCCGGCACTGGGCGGCATATTGGCAGAGGTCAACCTGCATCTGCCCTTCATGGTGGCGGCCGGTCTGGCGGGTCTGAACTTCCTATACGGATTGCTGGTCCTGCCCGAGTCGCTGGCCCCCGCCAACCGCCGCGCCTTCAGCCTTGCCCGCGCCAATCCCGTCGGATCGCTGCGGGCGCTGGCCATGCATCCCGCCGTCCTGGGCCTGGCCGCCAGCCGCACCTGCATGGTGCTGGCCATGGGCGTGATGCAGATGGTTTGGGTGCTGTACACGACCAAGCGTTTCGGGTGGAGCGAGCTGGATAACGGCCTGTCGCTCGCCGCCGTGGGCCTGACCACGGTGCTGGTGCAGGGCGTGCTGATCGACCGGATCGTGAAAAAGCTGGGCGAACCACGCACAGCCCTGCTGGGCATCGGGCTGGAGGCGACGGCCTATGCAGGCTATGGCGCAGCCAGCAGCGCCACGGCCTTCGCCGCCTTCATCCCCGTCCATTCGATGAGCGGGATCAGTTCGCCGGCGATCCAGAGCATCGTGGCGCGCAGCGTGGGGGCCGATGAACAGGGTTCTGTCCAGGGGGCCTTTGCCAGCATGCAGAGCCTGACCTTCATCCTGGCCCCCCTGATCGGGGCCGAACTGTTCGAACATTTCACGGCGGAGGGGGCCGCGATCCCCATCCCCGGCATGCCCTTCTATTTCGGGGCCGCCATGCTGGCCCTGGCCGGGCTGGTCGCCGCCTGGGCCATGCGGCGGGTGCCGGCCCCCAAACACGCTGACCCGGTGACGGAGGCCGCCTGATGGTTGATCCTGCCCTGACACAAGGCTTCCTGCGCCATATCCGGGCCTGCAACCGCCACGACCTGTCGGGCTTCCGGCCCTTCTCCATCGCTGGTGTCACGGTGGGGCAGGTGCGGCTTGGCTTCATGGAACGGCTGCTGGGCCTGGGCCTGCCCTTCATCCCCGATGAAGGCGGGATCAGCCTGCATCCCGGCCTGACCGATGCGGCGTCGCGCACGCGGGCGGTAGCCGCCGCTCTGGACCGGCTGGTTGCGGAAGGGACCATCCCGAAACTTCGCCGGGAAATGTACACAGTCTCCGGTGGCTGGGGCCATCCCGCCCTGATGGAGCTGGACCGCGCGGCCATCCCGTTCTTCGGGGTCACGGCCTATGGCCTGCACGTCAACGGCTTCGTGCGCAAGCCGGATGGCATCCACCTGTGGGTGGGCAAGCGCGCCATGGACCGGGGCGTGGCACCGGGCCAGTACGATAATCTGGTGGCAGGCGGGCAGCCGGCGGGGTTGAGCCTGTCCGACAATCTGGTCAAGGAAGCCTGGGAAGAGGCAGGGCTTTCGGCGGAACAGGCGCTGCGCGCGGTTCCGGTAGGGGCCATCACCTATCTGATGGAACAGGACAAGGGGCTGAAGCCTGATGTCCTGTTTCTGTATGATCTGGAACTGCCGCCCGACTTCGTGCCTCGCAACACCGATGGCGAGGTGGAGCGGTTTGAGCTATGGCCCATTGCCCGCGTGGCGCAAAGCGTGCGCGACAGCGATGACTGGAAATTCAACGTCAACTTGACGGTGATCGATTTCCTGATCCGCCATGGCTGGCTGACGCCCGACCACCCGGAGTATCTGGCGTTGTGCCGGGGGTTGAGGAAGTAAAGGGACATCAGGGTTACTGATGTCGCCTCCTGCAGCCCCTGTTCAGGTCCGCATCAGTGGGTTCAGCCAGCGCAGGAAACGGCCCGTCAGGCGCAGGGGCGCATCGGTGAAGGCGATGCAGATGCAATCGCCATCATCGTCTGCAACAGGCCGGTGATCGACACTGGGATCGGTCGCCGCGAAATCGCCGCGCAGATAATGGCCGGTATCGTCGGAAAAGCCGCCAGCCAGCACCAGGGTGAATTCATCGCCGCGATGAGTATGCTGCGGCATGCCCATGCCGGACCGGATGCGCATCATCCGCACCGACCCGCCGGCACATTTCACGTCAGCCTCATGCAGGCCGGGGATGGTGCGGCGCCAGCGGATACGGTCGATATCGCCGCCAATATAGGACCGCAGCGGTTCCGGCAGCACGGGTGCCGGCCCGACCGTGGCCAGACGCCGGCGCGGCGCCTCTGCCGGTGGCGGTCCATCCAGGCGCGACAGAACATCGGACAAAAGGCCATCACTGACCGCCATGCCGGTATCGGCCGACAGCAGGGCGCCGCCAATCGCCTCCATCCCCGCCACTTCCGCCCGGCAGTGCGGGCACAGGGCCAGGTGGGTGGCAACGACCAAGGATGGCGCCTCTGCCAGGGTGCCAGCGGCATAGGCCAGAAGCAGGTCGCTGTCCGGGTGGTGATGCGGGGTGTTGGTCATGCCGTTTCCCCTTCCAGGCTGCCGGCCATCAGCTTGCGCAGACGGGCCACCGCCAGACGCAGCCGTGATTTCACGGTGCCCAGGGGCAGTTGCCGTTCAGCGGCGATGGCGCTGTGCGCCTTATCCTCGAAATAGGCCATCCTCAACAAATCCGCTTGTTCGGGCGGCAACTCCCGGATTGCCCGGTGAAGTTCCGCCGCCCTTTCTTCCACCAGCATGGTTTCCATCGATCCATCCGCCTCGTCCGGCACCAGGGCCGGGTCGTTGGGGTCGATGGTTGGCCGCCTATCGCGTCGCAGCCGGTCGATGCGCCGGTTGCGGGCGATGGCGAAAATCCAGGTACTGACCGCTGCCTGCGCCGGGTCGAAACTTTCGGCCCGATGCCAGACCGTGACC
>JAEMSB010000147.1 GCA_016463045.1 Niveispirillum sp. | reverse complement strand
GGTCAGGGTGATCCAGTCCTGGTCGGTATTGCTGGCATAGTTCGATACCGGATCGGCGAAATACTCGCCCACAAAACCGGTGGCATCGCGCACCGATGACGGGCCCAGCAGCGGCAGCACCAGATATGGCCCCTCCGGAATGCCCCAGACGGCCAGCGTCTGATCCAGGCTTTCATATTCGTACGGCATGCCATGGTCGGCGGCCACATCCATCAGGCCACCCAGGCCGATGGTCGTGTTGATGGTGAAGCGGCGCAGCACATCACCCGCCCCATTCCAGTCGCCCTGCAAAAGCTGGTTTGTCAGATCCAGAGGTGAACGCAGATTGCGCAGGACATTGCGCACGCCCTTCTGTACCGGCGTCGGCAGGACGGTGCGATAGACCTTCGCCGCCGGGCGGATGATCACGACATCCAGCCCCTCATTGACCCAGAAGATAGCCCGGTTCACCGGCTCCAGCGGGTCATTCACATCTTCGACCGGACCGGCGGCGACCAGGGCCGCATTATCCACGTTCAGCGCGGGCGACGGCGCCGCCGCATTATCCTGCGCCGCAACCGGCACAGCCGTAACAGCAAGGGCCAGCGCGGTGGCCAGCGCGGTGCGGTGCAGCAGATGGGTGGCGGACAAACGCGACATGGGCAGGGCCTCAACAGCAACGGATATTCGGCGGGCGGCGCGCGAACCTTGTTCATGTAGGCCGCATCCGTCCCCCGTAAAGTGATCACAGTCACAGGACAGGGCGCCATTGCCAACGCTGCAATTCGTCTATCCCGTCATGCATGGCCTATGCGGATGGGCGGCCTGCTGCTAAATGGGCAGGGCATACCCATTTCAGACAGCTCGACACGTGGCCCGTAAGACGTTCCGTTCTCCCCTCAAATCCTGGTTTGGCGATGACCGCCTGCGCCGTCTGTTCGCCAATGCCGGCATCCTGCTGGGTGGCAAGACGGTGAACGCCATTGCCGGTCTGGCGGGTCTGGCCATCGCGGCCCGCGCACTGGGCGTGGAACAGTTCGGTATCCTGGTCCTGATCCATACCTTCACCCAGACCATCGGTGAGATCGCGAAATTCCAGAGCTGGCAGGCCGTCCTGCGCTATGGCACGCCGGCCTTGAATGAAGGGCGGATCGGTGATTTCCAGCGTCTGCTGCGCTTCACAGCACATCTGGACGGGTGGAGTGCCATCGCCGGCACATTCCTGTCTGTGGCCGTTGCCTGGGCGTTGGGTGCATCCTTCGGCTGGCCGGCCGATCTGATGCCGGCGGCGCTGGTATATGTCACCTCGGTCCTGTTCATGGTGACAGCCACACCGACAGGCATCCTGCGCCTGATCGACCGGTTCGACATCCTGTCGGTGCAAAGCACGCTGGGCGCCATCATCCGCATGGTGGGCGGCGGCATCGCATGGGTCATGGGCGGCGGCATCGTGGCCTTCCTTGTCGCCTGGTACGTCGCCACCGCCGTCGCTGGCATCTATCTCATCGCCAAGGGCTGGTCGGAACTGCGCAAGCGTGGCCTGCTGGACGGGTATAGCTGGCGTGGCGACGGCAAGCCGATGAGCCATGGATTCGATGGGGTATGGAGTTTCGTCTGGTCCACCAATCTCTCCTCCACCCTGGAACTGGCCTATACCCATATCGGTACGCTGGCTGTGGGCTGGATGCTGGGCCCGCGTGACGCCGCCCTGTTTCGCATCGCCCGGCAATTGGGGGAGGCGCTGGCCAAGCCTGCCAAGCTGCTCATCCCCGCCATCTACCCGGAATTGTCGCGCATGATCGAGGCGCGGCAGTTCGGGGAGATGCGATCCCTGATCCAGCGTTCGGCCCTGCTTGCCGGGGCCGGCGCCATGCTGGCGCTGGTCATCTGCTGGTTCATCGGGGAAATCGGCCTGCGCCTGATCGTGGGGGAGGAGTTCGTACCCGCTTGGCCCGTCATGATGTGGTTGGTGGCCGCCGCCGTGGTCGGCATCTGGTCCTTCCCGCTGGAACCCGTCATGGTTTCGGCGGGTGAGGCGCACAAGGCGCTGATGGTGCGCATCTGGACGACGGCGGTCTATATCCCAATCCTTCTGGCCTGCATCCACTGGTTTGGCTTGATCGGCGCCGGCTGGGCCCGCATGTTCTCTGCCATCCTGGTACTTGTCGCGTTTCTGGTGCCCGTGGTGCGCTGGTTCCGGCAACGGATGGCGGAGGAGCGGAACAAGGCATGAGGATCGGGTTTCTCTACAACAGTCAGAGTCACCAGATCCTGCATTCCCTGCCGATGGCCCTGGAACTGTCCATTCTGCGGCCGGACTGGCAGGTGGACATTCTGGCCCCCAGCCAGGACCATCTGGATTACATCCAGCAATTCATCCCACTTTATCCCGGTGCCAGGGTCAGCCTGCGCCTGATGCCGCAACCGCTTGGCATTCGCCTCTACCGGTGTTTCCGCACCTTGCCGGTGCCGCCCAAGGCGTGGTCGCTGTTCCATAACCGCGGGCTGCTGAATAGCTATGACGCGCTGGTGTCGACGGACAAGACCAGCCTCTTGCTGCGCCGGTTCGGCGTCAGGCGGCCCAAATTCATCAATACCGAACATGGCGCCGGTGATCGGGACGTCACCTTTGACCCCCGCGTCGCCAAGTTCGACTTCAACCTGATCCCCAGCCCGAAAAGCGCGCAACGCATGGTGGAGGCGGGATACCTGACGGCGAACCGTTATGCGGTTTCCGCCTATACGAAGTTCGACGCTGTCAACCGGCTGGCAGACAAACGTCCACCCCTGTTCGGCAATGGCCGGCCCACCATCCTCTACAACCCGCATTTCTCTGCAACGCTGGGGTCCTGGCCACGCTTTGGCATGATGATTCTGAAGATCATGGCTCGCCAGGACCGGTACAACCTGATTTTCGCGCCCCATATGCGGCTGTTCGACCCGGTGACGCCGGGCAAGCTGGCTGCGTTTGAGCGATTCAGGGGGCTGGATCATATCCGCATTGATCTGGGCAGCGATGCCAGTTGCGACATGACCTACACAATGGCAGCAGACCTCTATCTCGGGGATGTCAGCAGTCAGGTCTATGAGTTCCTGTGCAAACCGCGTCCATGCGTGTTCCTGAACGCCCATGCCGTTACTTGGCGGGACAACGCCAATTACCGGTTCTGGACCTTCGGGCCTGTACTGGACACGGTTGATGATCTGCTGATGCATCTGGACGATGCCATCGCCAGCCATCCGCAATGGCGGGCCGCACAGGAACAGGCCTTTGCGGCGAATTTCGACCTGTCGGTGAATAATCCAGGGCGGCATAACGCGACGCTGCTGGCGGAATGGCTGTCCCGCTCCATTTGACAGGTGGCAAGGGTGCCCCTACATCCGCGCTGATTGCCCGAAACCTCCCGCTCTGGTATGAGCCGGCATGGACGGGCCTCCCTATGTTGGGGGCACGCTTTTGCCGTTACACGCTGTGAACGGCATTCAATCCTCTGGTTCGGGCCTCGCGCCCCCTTGTTCGGAACAGTACGCCATGGTCAGCCCCACCCCTTCCAAGCATGCGCTCGCCTCCCGCCTGGCTGATTTCGCCACGGTGCCGGAAGCGATTGAATATGCGTCGCGCGGGGAAACCGGCCTGAATTTCTATTCCGGCAAGGGTGAACTGACAGAGGCGCTGCCCTACGCGCAGATGTATGAACAGGGTGTCGCGCTGGCACGGAAGATGCTGGCCAAGGGACTGGTGAAGGGCGACCGCGTCGCCATCATCGCTGAAAGCGATGGCGACTTTATGCGCGCCTTCACGGCGTGCCAGTTTGCGGGCCTTGTCCCCGCCCCCTTGCCCCTGCCGGCGGCGTTCGGTGGCAAGGATGCCTATATCGAGCATATTCGCCGCATGATGCAGGGGGCCGAGGCCGCCGCCGTCCTGTCGCCGGCCTCGCTGGCCGACTGGGTCAAGGCCGCCGCCGATGGCCTGGACATGAAGGCCGTAGGCACGCTTGCCGTGTTCGATGATGTCGATGGGGCGGGGATCGAGCTGCCGACCGTCGGTCCCGATGATCTCTGCTACTTGCAATTCTCCTCTGGCAGCACACGTTTCCCCCTGGGCGTGGCCGTGACGCAGCGTGCCCTGATGGCCAATGCCTATGCCATCACCCATCATGGCTTGAAGATCACGGCGGCTGACCGCTGTGTTTCCTGGCTGCCGCTCTATCACGATATGGGGCTGGTCGGGTTCCTGCTGACCCCGCTGGTCTGTCAGGTTTCTATCGACTATCTGCCGACCCGCGAATTTGCCCGCCGTCCGCTGCTATGGCTGAACCTGATCACCCGCAATGGCGGTACGCTGTCCTATAGCCCCAGCTTCGGGTACGAGCTTGCGGCCCGGCGCGCGGAGACGGCGTCCACCGAAGGTATCGACCTGTCCACATGGCGCGGGGCCGGCATCGGTGGCGACATGGTGCGCCCGCGCGTGCTGCGCAAGTTTGCGGAAACCTTTGCACCGCGTGGGTTCAGCGCCGGTGCCTTGGTCCCCTCTTACGGCATGGCAGAGGCATCGCTGGCCCTGTCCTTCGCCCCGCTGGGCGTTGGGCTGGTCACTGATCGGGTCGATCTGGACCGACTGGAAGGCGACGCAGTCGCCGTGCCGCCGGGCCCCCAGACGGAGCGCGAGCGTGAATTCGTGCTGAACGGCCCCGTCCTGCCGGGCCATCAGATCGAAGTGCGCGACCCTGATGGCAAGGTGTTGGGCGAAAAGCAGGTGGGCCGACTGTTCGCCCGCGGGCCCTCCCTGATGCGCGATTATTTCAACCGGCCGGAGGAAACGGCGGCGGTGCTGTCCGCCGATGGCTGGCTGGACACGGGCGACCTCGGTTACATCTGCGATGGTCAGATCGTTATCACGGGCCGGGCCAAGGACCTGATCCTGGTCAATGGCCGCAACATCTGGCCGCAGGACCTGGAATGGTCCGCCGAACATTCCATCGACAGCTTGCGCAGCGGCGACGTTGTCGCCTTCTCCGTCGATGGTGATGGCGGGGAGCAGGTGGTGGTTCTGGTGCAGTGCCGCCCGACGCAGGAAGAGGCCCGCGCCGCCCTGGCGGCCCAGGTGCAGGGCGTGCTGCGCGCCGCCCACGGGCTGGAGGTGAAGGTGGTGCTGGTGCCCACCCACTCCCTGCCCCAGACCTCGTCCGGCAAGCTGTCGCGCACCAAGGCCAAGCAGATGCTGCTGGCGGGCGAGTTCGGCGCCAACGCGCTTCTGTCCGCCTGATCATGAAGGTCGCCGCCATCACGGGTGGCACGGGCTTTCTGGGCCGCTACATCGTGGCGGCCCTGAACCGAGCCGGCTTTGCCGTCCGCATGCTGGTGCGTCAGGATCCGGTGCATCCGCTGCTGGCCGATGTCCGGCCCGAACTGGTGCTAGGCGATCTGCGCGATGATGCGGCCCTGACAAGGCTGGTCACGGGTGCCGATGTCGTCATCCATGGCGCCGGCCTGATCAAGGCCAGGGACCGGGCACAGTTCTTCGCCGTGAATGAGGGCGGTTCGGCTTCCATCGGTCGCGCCGTCGCCACCCACGCACCCGCTGCCCGCCTGCTGCTGATCTCCAGCCAAGCCGCGACCCAGCCGCACCTGTCGCATTATGCCGCCAGCAAGCGGGCGGGAGATGTGGCGGCACTAGCGGCCTATGGCGGCGCCGACTGGTGCATCATCCGCCCGCCCGCCATCTATGGCCCCTGGGACCGCGAAACCCTGTCGCTGTTCAAGGCCGCCGCCGGGCCTGTCGTGCCTGTACTGGGCGGGCCGGAGGCGAGGTTGGCCATGGTGCAGGTCGCGGATGCCGCCGATGCCATCGCCGCCCTGGCCAAACCCGGCGGGCCGCAGGGGCAGGAATACGCCCTGTGTGACGGGGTGACTACCGGCTATGACTGGGCAACGCTGCTGGATTGCGCTGCGGATGCGGTGGGTCATCGCGCGGCTCGTGTCCGGGTCCCTGTCCCTCTCCTGCGCGCCATTGGACTGGCCGGTAGCCTCACCGCCGCCGTGACGGGCAAAGCGGTGATGCTGACATACCCCAAAACGCGGGAAATCACCCATCCCGACTGGTCTGTCGCGTCGCAGCAAATGCCGCCTGAATCGCTGTGGAAACCCCGCGTCGGGCTGCGTGAAGGGTTTGCGGGTGCGGCAAAATGGTATCGGGAGCATCGCTGGATATAGCGATTTGAACAAAGTTCGCTGCAAACTGTTGCGAAATTACCCTGCGCTGTGTCATCTGTCACAGGTGTTCCATGCGTTTTGTGGTTTGCTCTTGCATCCTTCGGCGTTGCAATTACCTTACCGGAAAGTGACGCTTTTTAGGATTGAGGTCGGGGGGCACCGACCTATTTGCCACTGCAACAACCTAGTCTGACAGATTTCCGGGGCGCTTTAATGACTACCGACGTCAACGACATCGTCGAAACCATCATCGCCGCCCTGGTCAAGACCTTGCCAACGCCGGTCACCGTTACGACGGAGACCAGCATCACGCGTGATCTCGGCCTGGACAGCCTGGCCGTCATGGATTTCGTGATGGTGCTCGAGGATAAGTTCGATGTCTCGATCCCGATGGAACGGATCGCGGAGGTCGAAACCATCGGCGACCTGGCCAGGACCATATCGGAACTCCGGGGGCACGCCTGAGAAATGACGATCCTTGCCAAGTACACCAAGCTCCGCGAGCATTATCACCGCATTGCTGGCGCCGGCCGTGACCCGTTCACGGTAAAGTTCGATGCTATGCTCTCCCCCACGGAGGGCATGTTGAACGGTCGCCGCACGATCCTGCTCGGCACCAACAACTATCTGGGCCTGACCTTCGACGAGAGCTGCATCGACAAGGGTGTCGAAGCGCTGAAGTCGTTTGGCACGGGCACCACCGGCTCGCGCATCGCCAATGGCAGCTACGACGGCCATGCGGCGCTGGAGCGGGAACTGGCAAAGTTCTACGGCCGTGAAAACTGCATGGTCTTCACGACTGGCTATCAGGCGAACCTGGGCATCATCTCCACCTTGGTGGGTAAGGATGACCTGCTGTTCCTGGACAGCGACAGCCATGCCAGCATCTATGACGCGGCCAAGATGACCCCGGCCCAGGTCATCCGCTTCCGTCACAACGACCCGGAAGACCTGAACAAGCGTCTGCGCCGCGTCGCCGATCATCCCGGTAACAAGCTGGTGGTGGTCGAAGGCATCTATTCGATGCTGGGCGATGTGGCACCGCTAAAGGAATTCGCCCAGGTCAAGCGTGAGAATGGCGTCTACCTGCTGGTGGACGAGGCCCATTCGATGGGCGTGCTGGGTGATACGGGCCGTGGTCTGGCGCAGGAAGTGGGCGTTGAGGATGATGTCGACTTCATCGTCGGCACCTTCTCCAAGAGCCTGGGCGCCGTCGGCGGCTTCTGCGTCTCCGACCTGCCGGATTTCGACGTGCTGCGCGTCGCCTGCCGTCCGTACATGTTCACGGCGTCCCTGCCGCCGTCGGTCATCGCCACCTGCCTGCGCTCGCTGGAGCGGATGCAGGAAGAGCCGGGCCTGCGTACCAAGCTGATGGCCAATTCCAAGCGCCTGTATGAAGGCCTGCGGAACAAGGGCTTCCAGGTCGGTCCCGACGTCAACCCCATCGTGGCGGTTTCCCTGCCCTCGATTGAGCTGGCGATCACCTTCTGGAACCGTCTGCTGGAAGAGGGTCTGTATCTCAACCTCGCCCTGCCACCGGCCACGCCCAACAGCCAGTCGCTGCTGCGCACCAGCGTCAGCGCCGCCCACACGACCAAGCAGATCGACACCGCGATCGAGCTGTTCGGCAAGGTGGCCCGTCAGCTGAACGTGCAGCCGGCCCTGGTACAGACCGCTGCCGAGTAAAGCTCGGCCTCTGCCGATAATGAAAAGCCCCGCAGGACCATCCCTGCGGGGCTTTTTCTATGCCCATCCCATGGCGGCCAGGGTTTCGGCCATATGCGGCGGGGGTGGCGCGGTCGCAATGATCTCCCCCGCCCCGTCCAAGGACGGAAAGCGGATGGACCGGGCCAGCAGGTGCAACGGTACCGGCGGCGGCATCTCCGCCCCATAGATGCGGTCCCCCAGGATCGGCATGGCCATATAGGCGCAATGGGCGCGCAACTGATGCATGCGCCCTGTCCGGGGATAAAGTTCCATATGCGACAGGCCGTCGGACTGTCCCAGCCGTTTCCAGCGGGTCAGGGCGGGCTTGGCCGTCACATCCACCACCATCTTGGACGTGCCGGGCACCCGGACCTTACCCAGCGGCAGGTCGATCACCCCTTCCACGACCGTCGGCCCCCCCATCGTGACCGCCCAATAGGTCTTCCGGACCCGCCCATCCAGGAACATGGCACCCAGCCGCGCCGCCGCCTCTACATCGCGGGCAAGGACCAGGCAACCCGCCGTCTCCTTGTCCAGCCGGTGGGCCAGACGCGGCGGCTCCGGTCGGTCCCCCTGGATCAGGGGCAGGTACAGTTCCAGATGGTCGGTGCACTTGGTCCCGTAATGGACCTGCAGCCCATAGGGCTTGTTCAGGATGATGACGCGCTCATCCTCGTACAGCACCCGGTCGCGCATGTCCTG
Source organism: Niveispirillum sp. (assembly GCA_016463045.1). Taxonomy (GTDB): domain Bacteria; phylum Pseudomonadota; class Alphaproteobacteria; order Azospirillales; family Azospirillaceae; genus Niveispirillum. Next base: position 439 of record JAEMSB010000147.1, on the reverse strand, counting down.
CGCTGTGTAAGACATTCACCTGCTCCGTCCGTCGTCGCCCAGTCATAGCGTGCTGTCGCGTCGCAGGCCACATGCCTTGACAGGACGCCCGTCTGCGCGCATTTCAGCGCGCATGTGGGGATGGGATTTACAATCAGCCATACAGGGCATCTGTCGTATCGGGCGGACAATGGCCGCCTGGACCCTGTTCTGTGCCCTGCTGCTGCGGGCCATGCTGCCCCCCGGCTATATGCCCGACCTGTCGGCCTTGGGCGATGGCGGCCTGCCGCTGGTCATCTGTACGGGTGCTGTACAGGATGTAACGCTGCTGCTGGATGCTGACGGCAAGCCGGTGAAGACCAGCGATATGCCGGCGCCCAGCGACGTCCCCTGCCTGTTCGCCCTGCTGGCCGCCCTGCCGGTGCCGTTGCTGCTGGCCTTGTCGCTGCTGGTGCCGCTC
>JAEMSB010000146.1:5446-9064 GCA_016463045.1 Niveispirillum sp. | reverse complement strand
CGCTGCTGCGGCCAACACGCCGGGCAGCGACGCCACCGGCCGCTTTGTCCCCTATTGGAACCGTGGTTCCGGGAAGGTGGACCTGGAACCAATGGTCGACTTCGATAAGGACGGCGCCGGGGATTACTATCAATTGCCCAAGCGTCTGATGCGTGAGGTGGCGATTGAACCGTACACCTATCCGGTCGCTGGCAAGTCCACCCTGATCATGTCGCTGGCAGTACCGATTATTGAGAACGGCAAATTCATTGGCGTGGCGGGCGTCGATATTGCGACCGATGGCATTGTTGATGAACTGAAATCCGTGAAGCCGTTTGATACAGGCACCATTTCGCTGATCTCCAATGGCGGTCTGTGGGTGGGTTATGCCAACCGTGACCATCTGGGCAAGCCCATTGGCCAGACCAATGAGAAGCTGAAGGATGCCTTGCCCGCCATCAAGGAAGGCCGCACCTATTCGCACCTGTCCTTCTCAAAAAGCCTGCAGACCGAGGTGACCCAACTGTTCGTACCGATCCGTGTCGGTGCCACCGGTACCCCCTGGTCAATCCTGATCAACCTGCCCATGGACAAGATACAGGCACCGAAGGTGCAGTTGCGCAACGCCATCCTGATTGGTGCCCTGGTCCTGACGGCAATTCTGGTCCTGGCGCTGTGGTATTCCACCCGCCATATCGTCGGCACACCGCTGCGCCGGATCATCAATACCGTGCAGGCGCTGACCAGCGGCAACCATGCGGTGGAGGTGACCGACCGTGACCGTGGTGATGAGATCGGCGCCATCAATAACGCTCTGCAGCTGTTCAAGGAAAATGCCGGTCGCGTGGCGGAGATGGAGGAACAGCGGCGTCACGACGAACTGGCCGCTGCCGAGAGCCGCCGTCAGGAACTGAACCGTCTGGCCGATGAGTTTGAAAGCTCCGTCGGGCAGGTCGTGTCCGCCGTGGCCGAGCAGTCCGACAGCATCCGCAGCGATGCCGAGGCCCTGTCCGCCATCGCCACCCAGACCAATTCCCAGGCGACCGTCGTGTCGAACTCCGCCGATATCGCCAATGCCAATGTGCAGACGGTGGCGGCAGCAGCAGAGGAACTGGCCTACTCGATCGAAGAGATCAACCAGCGTATCGCCGACAGCTCCCGCCGCGCGACAGAGGCTGTGGGCGAGGTCGAGCGGACCAACGGCACTGTTGCCGGTCTGGCCGAGGCAGCCCAGAAAATCGGCGATGTCGTCAATCTGATCCAGTCCATTGCGGCCCAGACCAACCTTCTGGCCCTGAATGCCACGATCGAGGCGGCCCGCGCCGGGGAGGCCGGCAAGGGCTTCGCCGTCGTCGCGTCGGAGGTGAAAAGCCTGGCCAACCAGACCGCCAAGGCGACGGAGGAAATCGCGGGGCAGGTTGCCGCGATCCAGTCCGTCAGCGGCACCGCCGTCACCGCCATCCAGTCCATTGGCCGCACCATCGTCAGCATCAGCGAGACGGTGACCACCATCGCTGCGGCGGCGGAAGAACAAGGCGCCGCCACCCGTGAAATCAGCCGCAATGTGCAGGAAGCGGCGACGGGGACGCGTGAGGTGACATCCAATATCGAGGGTGTGACCCAGGCCGCCGCCGAAACCGGGCGTATGGCGGCCCAAGCGCGCAACGCCTCTGACAGCCTGTCGCGGGAAGCCACGCTACTGCGTCAGGAGGTTCAGCGCTTCGTCACTGGTATCCGCGCCTGATACAGGCTGGGTTAAATTCTGCGGCCCCTTGTGTTACGCCTTTGGCAACCGACAATAAGGGGCCGCGATCCCATGGCAATCTCTCTCTCCCGTTCGCTTTCCGCTTTGCTTCTGGCCGCCACCGCCCTGGGTGGGGTGTTGTCTGCGCAGGCCGGCACTACCTATGTCCAGGCTGACCGCATGGTCGATGTCGTGTCCGGAAAGCTGGTGGAGAAGCCGGCCCTGGTCATTACCGATGGCCGCATCGCGGCGGTCGGCACCCAGGGCAGCGTGGCGGTGCCGGATGGGGCCGTACGTCTGGACCTGACGGGCATGACCATTCTGCCCGGCCTGATCGACATGCATGTGCATCTGACGGGCCGGCATGACATGCACGGCTATGAAGGGCTGGCGGAATCGACGGGGGATGAAACGATCAATGGCGTCATCCACGCAGAAAAGACGCTGATGGCCGGCTTCACGGCGGCGCGTAACCTGGGTGCCGCTGGTTATTCCGATGTCGCTCTGCGCCGTGCCCTGGCGGCCAACCGTCTGAACGGTCCGCGCCTTTACGTCTCCGGTCCCTCCATCGGGGCCACGGGTGGCCATTGCGATAACAACCTGCTGCCGCCCGAATATGACGCGCACAGCCAAGGTGCAGCCGACGGTCCCTGGGGCGTGGTCAGGAAGGTGCGCGAGGTGAAGAAGTATGGCGCCGACCTGATCAAGATCTGCGCCACTGGCGGTGTCCTGTCCAAGGGCACACAGGTCGGTGCCCAGCAACTGGCGCAGGAAGAGATGGACGCCATCGTAGCGGAGGCCAAGCGCCTGGGTCTCAAGGTTGCCGCCCATGCCCACGGCACCGCCGGCATCAAGGCCGCCATCCGCGCCGGCGTGGACACGGTCGAGCATGCCAGCTTCATCGATGATGAAGGCATCAAGCTGGCGAAGGAGCGTGGCACCTACCTGTCGATGGATATCTATAACACCGAATATATCCTGTCGGCGGGCGAGGCGGCGGGCTTCCTGCCGGAAAGCCTGGCCAAGGAACGGGTGGTCGGCAAGACCCAGCGTGAAAGCTTCACCCGCGCCGTGAAGGCCGGGGTGAAGATGGTCTTCGGCTCCGACGCCGGCGTTTATCCCCATGGCGACAATGGCAAGCAGTTCAGCCGCATGGTGCAGTTCGGGATGACGCCGATGCAGGCGATCCAGGCCGCCACCGTCAACGCCGCCGACGCGCTGGGTGCGTCCGCCGATGTCGGCACCCTGGCCGTTGGCCGCTATGGCGACCTGATCGCGGTCAAGGGCGATCCGCTGGCTGATATCTCGATCCTGGAAAAGGTCGATGTGGTGGTGAAGGGCGGGGATGTGGTGAAGGGTAAGCCCTGAACCATTATTGCGTCACCATCGCTGCGGCCCGGTGTCCGGACTGTACCGCCCCCTCAATGGTTGCGGGAAGACCGGTATCGGTCCAATCACCGGCCAGCAGCAGGTTGGCCGACAGTGTCGGGCGGGGGCGTTTGCGCCCCTGCTCCGGCGTGGCGGCAAAGGTGGCGCGCTTTTCCTTGACGATGCGGCCCGGTGCCGGGCGGTCGGGATCAAGCCCTGTCGCCGCCGCTACATCCCGCCAGATCAGGTGCCGCAGGTCATCGGCATCGCGGTCCATCAGGGCATCCGCCGCACTGATGGTGACCGACAACAGGTCATCGCGCAGGAACAGCCATTCTGCCACCCCGCCGATCAGACCGACCAGGGGCAGGCTGCCTGGCAGCGTTACCGGGCTTTCCAACCGGTAATGGGCATTCAGGATGGCGTGGCACCGGTCAGGCACCGATAGATCGGGCAGCAGGCGTTGGACGGCCTCCGGCGGTATGGCCAGGACCACCTTGTCATGGGCTGCCAGAATAATCCGTTCC
>JAEMSB010000146.1:0-5436 GCA_016463045.1 Niveispirillum sp. | reverse complement strand
GCCATCCGCCGTCCGCTCCAGCGCCTTCAGGCGGTTCGCGAACCGCACCCTGGCCCCAAATCGGGCCATATAGGCCAGGGCCGGATCGACCAGGGCGGCGGATAATCCGCCGGGCCCGGCGATCCAGGGGCGGCAGGCGTCGGCCCCGCGCAGCAGGGTGCGGCGGAAGACGGACCAGAGCAGACGGGCTGATCCGGCCTCGTATGGCGTGTTCAGGATGCTGACGGCAAGCGGCTTCCACAGCCGGTCGGTCAACGGACTTCCTTCCGGCAGCACATCCACGACCCGTGCATCCGGACCGGCGAAGGCCAGTTTGAGCGCCGCCAGATAATCCAGCAGGCCGCTGTCAGGCACCCGCCGGGCAGGATCGGCCAGCCATAGGGGCAGGGGGCCATTGCCGGGGCGCAGGCACCAGTGCCGGCCATCCCGCAGATCCAAAAAGGGCAAGGCAACCGGATCAACGGTCATCAGACCCGCCCGTCCACCAATCCGGTCCAGATAGGCGAAGCATTCGGGATTGGCACCCAGGATCAGGTGATTGCCATTGTCGATCACACGGTCAAGCAAAGCATCATGCCAGGAGCGGCAGCGACCGCCGGCATGATCGGTTGCTTCATAAAGGATGATGTCGCGACCGGAACCTGCCAGGGCGGTGGCGCAGGCCAGACCCGACAGGCCGGCCCCGACCACATGCAGGGTACCCGTCACAGGCGGGGCGCGCGACCCAGGGCGCAGGACAGCGCCACGCTGATCTTCTCCCACTTGCCCAGGCGTGGGCGGCGGGACAGGGCGTCGGGCGACCAGCCACGCTGACGCAGGCGCAGCAGGATGCGATGATACAGCACCATCATGGCCGCCGCCGGCCACAGCTTGCGGTGCGGCTGCTTCAACAGGCTGTTGGCTTGATGGAACGCGGCTTCCGCGCGGGCGGCCAGCGCCTCACAGACCTGCGGCAGGGCCGGGTCGGTGAGCAGGGCGACGGGATCGGACTGCACGGCATAAATGTCGATGCCCGCATCCTCCAGCATCTCCTCCGGCAGGTAGCAACGGCCATCGCGCGCATCCTCATCCACATCCCGCAGGATGTTGGTGAGCTGCAACGCCTCACCCAAAGCCAATGCGAAGGCATCAGCACTTGCATCGCCCTTGCCAAAGACGCGGACAGACAACAGGCCCACTGCGCCCGCCACGCGCCGGCAATATTGCGCCAGCATCCCCAGGGAGGGGGCGCGGATGGGGCCTTCCACATCCATCATCATGCCGTCGATCACGGCCTGGAATTCTGCCTGGGGCAGGTTGTAGCGCCGCACGGCAGAGGCCAGATCGCGCAACCGGCCATGATGGCGGCCAGGGCTGGGCATGCCATACATGGCGTCGATGCGCCGCTGCCAGTCGGTCAGGGCGCCGCGCTTGACCTCGTTATTCTCCTTGCCGTCGGCAATGTCGTCCACGGCCCGGCAGAAGCCATAGATGGCGAACATGGCCCGGCGCTTGCGCTGCCCCAGAAGGCGCAGCGGCCAGTAGAAGGTGGAGGTGCCGCAGCTTCCGGCCTTCGCCAGCCCGCTTTCGGGCGACAGGCGCGGCGGGCGGCGCGACATGCCGCGCAACACACCCAGCAGCACCGCACCCAGCCGGCTGAACGCGGACAACTGCACCTTGCCGGCCAGCGGATCGCGGCGGCGCAACTGCTTCGACAGGGCTACCGCCATCTCGATAATGACCGCCGATTCCATGCGCAGGCCCGGATTGGCGATCAGGCGGGGCAGGGCGCCCGCCCGGCGCAGCAGCGAATCGACATTGTCCAGCGTCCTGTCGATGACGGCGCGCACGGGCGGCGTCGCCTCCGTCTCCACCAGATGTTCAACCGATCCGCCCGCTTCCTTGAACCAGGATGTGGGCAGGTAGCAACGGCCCAGCTCCACCCAGTCATGCCGGCAATCCTGGATATGGTTCAGGATCTGCAGCGCGGTACATAGCGCGTCCGAGGCGGGGGCAGCATTGATCCCCTCCCCATGCAGTTCCAGCAGGAAGCGGCCCACGGGGTTCGCGGAATAGCGGCAGTAAAGGACAAGGTCCTGCCAGGTCTTGCAATGGCTGCCCGTAGCATCGCGGCGGAAGGCCTGCAGCAACTGCCGCGCATGCAGGCCCGATACGCCGGTGGCCGTCTGTGTGGCTTTCAGCGTCAAGGCAGGGGCCAACCAGGGCTGGTTGCCGATGCCGCTGACCAGCGCGCGTTCCAGCGCATCCAGCTGCGCGATCTTCATGTCGGGTTCGACGTGCGGGTCGTCCGCGATGTCATCAGCCAGCCGCGCGAAGGCGTAGAAGGCCATTACATGCGGGCGATAGGGAGCCGGGATCAGCCGGGAGGCGACGGGAAAATTCTCCGCCTCCGCGCCCTTGCGGGCGGCAGGGTCGCCCGGTTGGGCGGGGTTCTGTGCTGACAGGCGGAATTCAGCCATGGGTCCCGGCGCTCTTCATCATCGTTCCCCTACTTTGCCACGACAGAGAGGCACGGAGAAGTGGCGATAATGGGGCGCGGCCCCGATATGACAAACCCCGCCGGTTTTGGCCGGCGGGGTTTGCAGGAAACGTCAGACCAGTAGAGCAAACCACCGGTCATCTCCATGACCGGTGGAGGCCGGCGACTGCCGGCCCGCGCCACGTGGCGCGTGAGCCAAGGGCGCGGATGCGCCCGCCCGGCGCCTGAGGGAAAACTCAAATCACAGCACCGGCCTTGATCTTGGCCAGACGGGCATTCACGGCGTCCCAGCTGACGGTGTTCCACCAGGCAGCCAGATAGTCCGCGCGGCGGTTCTGGTACTTCAGATAATAGGCGTGTTCCCACACGTCATTGCCGAACAGGACCGGCGTGCCGTTGAACAGCGGCGTGTCCTGGTTCGGCTGTGCCACGATGGCCAGCTTGCCGGCGGCGTCGGCGGTGACGAACACCCAGCCAGAGCCGAACTGCTTGGTCCCGGCCTCGTTGAACTTCTTCTTGAAGTCGTCAAAGCTGCCGAAATCGCGGGTGATGGCGGAACCAACCTCACCGGTCGGGTCACCACCGCCATTCGGGCCCATGATGGACCAGAACATGGAATGGTTGGCGTGACCGCCGCCATTGTTGCGCACGGCGGTGCGGATGCTTTCCGGCAGCTCGCCCAGACGCTTCAGCAGGTCTTCCAGCGACAGGTCATGCAGCTGGCTGTGGTCGGCCAGGGCATTGTTCAGGTTGGTGATATAGGTCTGGTGATGCTTGCCATGGTGGGTGGCCATGGTCAGCGCGTCGATATGCGGCTCCAGCGCCGCGGTGTCGTAGGTCAGTGCCGGCAGGGTGAAGGCCATGATGATGGCTCCTGTTCTCTCTCGGGGTGGGTGTCGCCCCTGACGCGGGGACGACCGGACACGGGGTTGAGAGATACGACCGCACCGCCCGCGGGTCAACCTGCTCGACCCCTGAATAATTGTCGTGGCAACCATATGGGATGCTTGGGCTTTGCGAACAGGGGCGGAGCGCCTATAAGGCGGCATCACCCCTGTTGGATTGAGCAAGAATGGCGCCCCCCGCCCTGTCCGCCTGTGCCGAGGCGGTCCGCAAGCATGATAATGACCGCTTCCTGACGGCCCTGTTCGCGCCCGCCGCTGTGCGCGAGGACCTGTTCGCGCTTTACGCCTTCAATCATGAGGTCGCCAAGACGCGGGAGGTGGTAACGGAGCCGACCCTGGGCCAGATCCGCCTGCAATGGTGGCGGGAAAGCATTGATGGCGCCTATGCCGGCACCCCGCGCCGGCATGAGGTGGTGGAGCCACTGGCGGCGTCCATCGCCCGCCACGGCCTGGACCGCACCCAGTTCGATCTGTTGATCGACGGGCGGGAGGCCGACATGGATGATGAGGCGCCCGCCGACATGGAATGCCTGGTCAATTATGCCCAGGTCACGGGGGCACCTCTGGCCCGGCTGGCTTGTCAGACACTGGGCGTGCGCGACCATGCCGCGATGGAGGCGGCACGGCTGGTCGGGACAGCCTGGGCCCTGACCGGTATCCTGCGGGCCACCCCCTTCCTGGCGCGCGGCCACCGCTCCCGCCTGCCGCTAACCCTGATGGTCGAACATGGGGTGACTGAACCGGCTTTGTTCGACTTGAAGCCAGAACCCGGCCTGTCCAAGGTGGCCGCTGCCGTGGCCGATACGGCCCGGTCGCTGCTGTCCGATGCTCGCCGGTTGCGGCGCGACGTGCCGAAGGCCGCCCTGCCGGCCCTGCTGCCGGCCATCCTGGCCGATCATTATCTGGGTCGGATGGCGGCGGCCGGCTATGACCTCATGAACCCCACCCTGCTGCGCCCCAGCGTGCGCCGCCCGCTTTCCGTCGGTTGGGCCGCGACCATCGGGCGGTGGTAAGCCGCCGCCCGTGCAACAGGATGCAACGGAAAATCAGGGGGTGTTTCATATCGGGGGCCTTCCCGAACGCCCGCGTCCGGCCCGGACACAGTTCGCCCCGTGATTGTTGGAACATAGCACGAAACGGCCCAGGATGCAGCGGTTAACCCATTAATTTGGGTTTAGTGATAACTATCAATTTGCTCGTTTTACGTGAAAATGTCAGATGCCTGTCTGGTGTGCTTTCTGTATGCTGTGGGCCGGGTGCCGGGTAACGCCGCATCCAACCAACGGCGAAGGGGGCTGATCATGCTGGACGCGGTGCAGGGGCTGTTTCTGTCTTATGTTTCGGGTGGCGGCGGTGTGGGGGCGGCCTACCATTTCAATGTCTCCTTCGATGGCGGGAAGACGCAGACACCCCTGTTGATGGATACCGGCTCCCCCTGGTTGAATGTGGGGGCGGATTACCTGCCCGATGGCACTTATCAGGTCATCGTGCCGCAGCCGCCCTATACCCCGCCCTTCTATTCCAGCAGCGGCAACGCCTATCAGGGGCAGTGGGTCACGGTTTGCGCCATCGTGACCGGTGGGAACGGGGCCAGCTTCACCGTGCCGTCGCTGACGATCTTCCGCAGCACCAGCCCGTCCAACGTGGCCATGATGGGCGTCAGCACCCGGATGACGGGTCTGGACCCGCTCAACATCTTCCTGAACGTGCCGGAGATCGTGGCCGGCACCTGGGCGGCTGGCTACATGCTGGACCAGAATGGTGTGCTGTTCGGCTATGATGCCGCTCTGGCGCAGCAATTCGTGCAGGTGCCGGTGAACATGAACCTGGGGCAACGCACCGCGTCCGCCAGTGTCACCCTGTCGCCACCGGCCAATAGCGGCCTGACGCAATATGACGCCACGCTGCCCTTCCTGATGGATACGGGCATCGACTACACCATCATCACACCCAACCAGCCCGGAAATCCCCCGCCCAACCCGGCGGATTGGGAGGAAGCCAATCCAGCTGGCGGCCAGATGCTGATCCCGGTTGTTACGGTTGGCGTGGTGT
>JAEMSB010000637.1:1145-2477 GCA_016463045.1 Niveispirillum sp. | reverse complement strand
CCGACGACCACTCCGCCGCCGCATCCCCCTGCGCCGGGGTGCCCTTGTGACGCGACTGGGCAGCGGGCCGGGCCGCTTTGTCAGCGGGCGGCGGGACCGGGCCTGGGACGGTAACATTGTATTCCTGGGGGCATCCGCCTGCCTGATGGACCCGGTCGGCGGCGTGGCGCTATCCCTGCTGATCGCCGCCATCCGCCGCCTGCTGTCGCACTATCCGGTATCCCCTGGCACAGGGCCGGAGGCGGCATCCTTCAACCGGCAGACGATGGAGGAGGCGGAGCGGGCGCGCGATTTCCTGATCCTGCGGTTCAAGGCCAATGGCAGGACGGGGGAGGCCTTCTGGGATGCGGCCCGCGCCATGGACCTGCCGGAACCGCTGGCCCATAAGCTGTCAATGTATGAAAGCCGGGGACGCATCCCGCTTTATGATGGTGAGATGTTTGACCGGCCCGACTGGATCAACCTGATGGACAATGCCGGCATCCGGGCACAGCGCGGCGATGTGCAGGCCAATGCCCTTTCGGATGCGAATATCATGGCCCATCTGGAACGGCTGCGCGGCATCCTGCTGCGCGCGGCGGGGGACATGCCGCCGCATGCCCAGGCCCTGGCCCAGTTGCTGGGAGGAACGCCATGACGCGCAGCCCCGATCCGATCCACCAGATCGTCATTGTCGGCGGTGGTACTGCCGGCTGGATGGCCGCCGCCGCCCTGTCGCGCCTGTCGGCCAATGGCGCCACCCGCATCACCTTGGTGGAAAGCGATGAGATCGGCACCGTTGGCGTAGGCGAGGCGACGATCCCGCCCATCCGGCAATTCAACGCCCTGCTGGGCCTGGACGAAAACGAGTTCGTGTCCCAGACCCAGGGCAGCATGAAGCTGGGCATCGCGTTCGAAGGCTGGACCAGCGCCCGGCCACGCTACCTGCACCCGTTCGGGTCCTTCGGCTTTGATATGGAGGCGGTGAAGTTCCACCAATTCTGGCTGAAGCTGCACGCCCAGGGCCTAGCCAGCGGCATCGACGATTACAATCTCTGCGCCGCCATGGCGAACCGGGAGAAATTCGCCCGGCCCGTGCCCGATCCGTCGTCAGTCCTGTCACAGATCACCTACGCCTATCATTTCGATGCCGGGCTTTATGCCGCCTATCTGCGCCGCTATGCAGAGGCGCGGGGCGTGCGGCGGCTGGAGGGCAAGGTGGCGTCGGTGCCGCTGCGCCCCACCGACGGGTTCATCGAGGCCGTGGTGCTGTCCGATGGCCGACGGCTGGAGGGCGACCTGTTCATCGATTGCTCCGGCTTCCGTGGTCTGCTGATCGAAGGGGCGCTAAAC
>JAEMSB010000637.1:0-1135 GCA_016463045.1 Niveispirillum sp. | reverse complement strand
GTATGAGGATTGGACGCACTGGCTGCCCTGCGACCGGGCGCTGGCGGTCCCGTCGGCCAATATCGCCCCCCCCAAACCCTATACCCGCGCTATCGCGCGCGCAGGCGGCTGGCAATGGCGCATCCCGTTGCAGCACCGCACCGGCAATGGCTATGTCTATTGCAGCCAGTTTGTGAGCGACGAACAGGCCGCCGAGACGCTGCTGTCCAATCTGGAAGGCCCGGCCCTGGCCGATCCCCGCCCGCTCCGCTTCACCACGGGCCGGCGTAGGCGAATGTGGAACCGCAACTGCGTGGCACTGGGTCTGGCCTCGGGGTTCCTGGAACCGCTGGAAAGCACGTCGATCCACCTGATCCAGGCCGGTATTTCCAAGCTGCTGGCCCTGTTCCCTGACCGGTCCTTCAATCCGGCTAATATCGACGCCTATAACCGCCTCTCGGCCATGCAGTTCGAACAGGTGCGGGATTTCATCATCCTGCACTATGTGGCCAATGACCGGCCCGAACCCTTCTGGCAACGCGCCGCCGCCATGGATATCCCCGACAGCCTGCGCCAGAAGATCGACCTTTTCCGCGCCTGTGGCCGGCTGTTCCGGTTCGAGGATGAGCTGTTCAGCGAGAATAGCTGGATCGCCGTCCTGCTGGGCCAGGGGGTGATCCCCGAGCGCTGGGACCCGCTGGTCGATACCATTGACCCCGGCCTTGTCCGCCATAATCTTGACCGCCTGCGCACCGTCTTTGCCCGTGCCGCCGATGCCATGCCGGGCCATGGCGACTTCCTGGCCCGCACCTGTCCCGCGAGGAAATCATGAGCAGCGACCGCCGTATCCGCCGCATCACCATCGTTGGCGGCGGCACCGCCGGGTGGATGAGTGCCGCGACCTTCGCCCGCATCCTGGGCCCTGATTATGCCGAGATCACGCTGGTCGAAAGCGATGAGATCGGGATCGTCGGCGTGGGCGAGGCGACGATCCCCCAGATGGCGACCTTCAACCGCATGCTGGGCATCGACGAGGATGAGTTCCTGCGCGCCACCAAGGGCAGCTTCAAGCTGGGCATCCAGTTCGTGGATTGGGGCCGCAAGGGCCATACCTATTTCCACCCGTTCGGCCATATCGGCCTGCATATGGAGGGTG
>JAEMSB010000145.1 GCA_016463045.1 Niveispirillum sp. | reverse complement strand
CTGCACGATGGCCATCAGGTCCTTCAGGTCGAAGGGCTTGGGCAGGTAATCGAACGCCCCGCGCTCCGCCGCCTTCACAGCGGTCAACAGCGTGTTCTGCGCGCTCATCACGATGATGCGCAGGTCGGGACGCAGTTTCTTGATGCGCGGCACAAGGTCCAGGCCGTTCTCATCCGGCATCACCACATCGGTGATGACCAGATCGCCCTCCCCCTCCTGCACCCACCGCCATAATGTGGCGGCGTTGCCGGTGGTCTTCACCTCATGTCCCAGGCGGGCCAAAGCCTGGGTCAGCACCGTCCGAATGGCCCGATCATCATCTGCTACGAGAATGGTTGCGCCCATTTTTTAGGCACCCTCTCCGTGACCGTTCTGGTCGGTGACTGGCAGGGAGACCTTGAAGATCGTACGCTTTGGCACGCTTTCAAAGTCGATGACCCCACCATGGTCACCGATTATCTTTGCGACCAATGCAAGACCCAGGCCGGTTCCATTCATCTTCGTCGTAACAAAGGGATCGAACAGGTTGGCGCGGATATCTTCGGGGATGCCGGGGCCGTTATCGCCCACGCAAACCAGGAGCGGCAGCTGCATCCGGCTATCCGATCCGGAAACGGCCAGACGCACGCCATGCTGGTACGCGGTGGTCAAAAGAATCTCACCGCCCTGTTCGGGGCAGGCCTCTGCCGCGTTCTTGACCAGATTGAGGAAGACCTGCACCAACTGATCGCGGTTGCCCAGAACGGGCGGCAGCGAGGGGTCGTATTTCTCCACAAACCGAATATGGCGGGCAAAGCCGGTCTGGGCGATGCGGCGCACATGTTCCAGGACGGCGTGGATGTTGACCGCTTGCCGCTCCAGCGGGCGGCCATCGGTAAACACCTCCATCCGGTCGACCAGGGCCACGATGCGGTCCGCCTCGTCACAGATCAGGCGGGTCAGGATCTGGTCATCCTCGCTGGCGTTTTCTTCCAGCAACTGGGCCGCGCCCCGGATGCCGGAAAGCGGGTTCTTCACCTCATGCGCCAGCATGGCGGCCATGGCGACCACGGAGCGGGCAGCACCGCGATGGTTCAACTGCTTGTCGATGCGCCGCGCGATGGAACGTTCATGGATGGTCAGCACCACAAAGTCCGGCGGGTCGCCCAGGGGGGCTGCCTGCATGGTGACGGAATGCGGCCCGATCCGCGCCGTTTCCACCTGAACACCATATTCACAGACGGTGGCGTGCGTGATGCGGGCCTGTTCCAGCAGGCCCAGGACGGGGCTGTCCTCGGGGATCAGCTCCGTCAGTTTCGTGCCCAGCACGCGGGTTGCCGAGACATCGAAAAATTCCTGGGCTTCCAGATTGATGAAGCGGATCAGGCCATCGCCATCCACCACCATGACGGGGTCAGGCAAGGCGGCGAGGATGGAGGTCGGGTCGATGTCTCCGCCGATGCGGCGGGCCGTCGGCATCCGCGCCATCAGGCGGCGATCCGTTCGGTAACGCCGCGATCCAGTGCCGCGGAATAGAAGGCGATGATCTGCTGCTTCATCTGTTCCGGGTCCTCGCTGGTCATGATCTGGTGACGGTAATCGGCCGACCCGTTCATGCCCTTGGAATACCAGGCGACATGCTTGCGGGCGATCTTGATGCCGGCCTCAATGCCATAATGGGCCAGGATGGCGTCGTAATGTTCCAGGACCGTCTGCATCTGTTCGGCCAGCGGCGGGTCGGGCAGCTTCACGCCGGTGCGCAGGTAATGCATGACCTGGGCAATGAACCAGGGGCGGCCATAGGTGCCGCGCCCGATCATGATGCCATCGGCCCCGGACTCCTCCAGACAGCGCACAGCATCATCAAAGCTGTTGATATCGCCATTGGCGATCACAGGGATCTTCACCGCCTCCTTCACCTGACGGATGAACTTCCAGTCGGCGGTGCCGTTATACATCTGGCAGCGGGTGCGGCCATGAACCGTCAGCATCTTGATCCCGCATTCTTCGGCAATGCGGGCAATGTTGGGGGCGTTCAGGTTGTTGGCGTCCCAGCCCTTGCGCAGCGTCATCGTCACCGGAACGGAAACGGCCTTCACCGTCGCCTCCATGATGCGGCCGGCCAGCAGCTCATCCTTCATCAGGGCCGAACCGGCAAAGCCGTTCACCACCTTCTTCACGGGGCAGCCGAAATTGATGTCGATGATATGGGCGCCGCGATCAACGTTCAGCTTCGCCGCCTCCCCCATCACGTCCGGCTCACACCCTGCCAGCTGCATGGAGATCGGCGCTTCGTCCAGATGCCATTCGGTTTTCAGCAGGCTTTCGCGGGTGGCGCGGATCATGGCCTGGCTGGCGATCATCTCCGACACGACAAGGCCCGCACCGGTACGCTTGACGAGCCGGCGATAGGGCATGTCGGTGACGCCCGACAGGGGGGCCAGGATCACCGGGTCGTCAATACGCACGGGACCAATCTGAAGGGGGGCAAGCGGCTTGACCATGGGACGCTGAACCTTGACGTTCGTGTCGCGATTTTGCACATTTTTTGAGCAATTTTCGCGAATGCATGAATTTTAGGCACAGAGCTTAACACAGGTCTGTAAAAACACAATATTCACCGCCGCATGGCGGTTTTCGCCCCCGCACAGGGGCCACCCATGATGCGGGGGCATTGGCGAAGCTGTCACATCCGCGCTAGGGTCGCCCCGGTCATCCATGACAAGAGATGTGGCCCCATGCCCACCTGCACCGCCCTGATCGTCGCCGCCGGACGCGGCCTGCGTTTCGGGGGTGATCTGCCCAAGCAATATCTGGCGCTGGCCGGACAGCCGATCCTGCGCCGCACGGTGGAGGCGTTCCTGCGCCATCCGCAAATCAATGCCGTGCGCGTCGTTATCGATCCGGCCTTCCGCGATCTCTATGACAAGGCGGTCGACGGCCTGGACCTGCCGCCCCCCATTACGGGTGGGCCGACGCGGCAGGATTCGGTGCTGAACGGGCTGGAGGCGATGGCCGGACACCCGACTGATCTCGTGCTGATCCATGATGCTGCCCGCCCCCTGATCGATGCGCAGGCCATCAGCGATGTCATAGCCGCACTGGAAAGCGCCCCTGCCGCCATCGCCGCCACGCCGCTGGCCGATACGCTGAAACGCGGGACGGTGGCGGGGGCCGGTATCGTCAGCGGCGGGACCGTGGACCGGACCGCCCTGTGGCGGGCGCTGACGCCGCAGGGCTTCCGCTTTGCCGATATCCTGCCGGCCCATCGCCGGGCCGCCGGCCTGAACCTCACCGATGATGCCGCCGTGGCGGAGGAAGCTGGCCTTCCCGTCACCCTTGTGCCCTGTGACCCGGATAATCTGAAAGTGACGAACCAAGACGATCTGGCCCGCGCGGAAAAGCTGTTCCTGGCCCGTCTGGGCGATGTACGCACGGGCACGGGCTTTGACGTGCATAAGTTCGCGCCCGGCGATCAGGTCTGGCTGTGCGGCGTATCGGTGCCGCATGACGCCACCCTGGACGGGCATTCGGACGCCGATGTCGCCCTTCACGCCCTGACCGACGCCATCCTTGGGGCCATTTCGGCGGGCGATATCGGCCTGCACTTTCCCCCCAGCGATCCGAAATGGAAAGGCGCAGACAGTGCTCGCTTCCTGCGCCATGCGGCGGATCTGGTGGCTGAAAAGGGCGGTGTCATCGCCCATGTCGACGTCACCATCATCTGTGAACGGCCCAAGATCGGCCCGCATCGCGACGCCATGGTGGCGCGGGTGGCCGACATTCTGGGCCTGAACCCGGCGCGTGTGTCGGTGAAGGCGACAACGACCGAGGGGCTGGGCTTCACCGGTCGGCGCGAGGGCATCGCCGCCCAGGCCGCCGCCACCGTCCGCCTGCCACTGATCCTGGAGTAGGCCCATGTTCCCCCCCGATCTGGTGCAGTTGGCGGAGGATGTCCGAGACGGCTTTGCGGCAAAGGGGTGGTGGCTGGCCACGGCGGAAAGCTGCACCGGCGGCCTGATCGCCGGGTGCCTGACGCATGTATCGGGGTCTAGTGCCGTGATGGACCGGGGTTTCGTCACCTACACGAACGAGGCGAAGACCGACATGCTGGGTGTGCCGGCTACGCTGATCGCGGAACTGGGCGCTGTCAGCGGCCCGGTAGCAGACGCGATGGCGGCTGGGGCAGTGGCGCATAGCCGCGCCAATGTGGCCGTCGCCGTCACCGGGATTGCCGGGCCGACGGGCGGGACGGCGACCAAGCCGGTGGGGCTGGTCTTCATCGCGCGGCACCAGCGGGGTGGCGATACGGTGGTGGAACGCCATATCTTTGCTGGTGACCGCACGGCAGTGCGGCTGGCCACCGTGAAACGGGCGCTGGAATTGCTGCGGGAAAGCCTTTGATGAGCGCGATAACCCCGACCATCGATCTGGCCGACACCATCCTGCGCGAATGGACGGAACAGCCGGACATCATCGCCGCTTTTCTGGCCGGGTCGGTGGCAAAGGGCAATGCCGGGCCGGGGTCAGACATCGACGCGGTCCTGATCCATCACCACCTGCCGGCAGCGGTGCGGGAGACGCATGAACGCCAGGGCGTGATGGTGGAACTGTTCCTGCATGACCCGGACACGCTGGCCTATTTCTGGGAAGCGGACCGCAAACAGGGCAAGCCTTCGCTGGCCCGCATGGTGGCCAATGGCCTGCCCATTGCCGGCGACCCGGCTTTGATCGAGGAACTGAAGCGGCAGGCCCAGGCCGTTTTGGATGGCGGTCCCCCGCCCCTGACGGACGAGGAGTTGCGCACGCGGCGTTACTCCATCTCCGACCTGGCCGCCGATCTGGCCCAGCCGCGCAGTGCCGCCGAGCAGTTGGCCATCGGTTCGCGGCTTTATATCGAGTTGGCGGATTTCACCGTGCGCGCCGCCGGCGCCTGGACCGGCAGCGGCAAGGGACTGTCAAAGGCCCTGATGCGCCTGGACCCGATGCTGGCCAGCGCATTTGAGCACGCGTTCGGGGAACTGTTCGGCGACCATGACCCGGCAGAGGTGCTGGCCCTGGTCGATCTGTGCCTGGAACCCTATGGCGGCCGCTTCATGGCCGGCGACCGCCGCCCCGCCCCCGCTGACTGGCGGCTGGGAGATTAGGACCCCGGTGCCGCGCAGTACTCGGCCAGGTATAGGCCGCGTGGATCTGGTACTTGGCCCCCGGCTTCATAACGAATTCAGAGGCGCCATAACGCACAAAGCCACCATCTTTGGCTGGCTTCCAGTCGAACGTGTAACCCAGCCGGGTCCAGGGCGCCCCACCCTCTTTCAGGTTCAGGCGCATGTTGGTCGCAAACCAATCCCAATAGGATTGTTTTTCCGCGCAAGGAACATCACCCGCCGCACAGACGGGCCGTGTGGCCGTCCCCTGTACCGCGGGCGGAGCCCATTGATCGGCTGTGTCCAGGGTGCATGTGGCTGCGGAAATATCGGTGATGGGACAGGGGCGGACCAGTTGTTCTGCCTCAATCCACAGTTCCACTACCTGAGCATAGGGATTGGCCGGGTTTAGGCCCAGCCATTGCACCACGCGTTCTGTCTTGGCGGCCGCGTCGCCCGGCGCCTTTGTGCAGAATTCTTTCAGTTGCGGTACGGCGGTCACCCAAATCTGGCCCCAACCGGTCGGCCCGCCCGTCGTCTGGCCCTGATAATACTTCTCGTAAGAGTAGGTGGACATGGTGGAGGCCACGAGGACCTGCCTGCCATTGGGGCCATCACGCCAGGATAGTTTGGGATTATCAGGCGCAATGCGCAGCAGGCCGGGACCGATGATGGAGGGCTTGGTGATCGCCGCTTCGTAGAGGGAGGCCGCGTAAAGCTGCGCCGGTGTCTGGGCGGGCGGTGCGCTGGCCGTGGGAGGCTTGCCGCCGGTACTGGCACAGGCCGTCAAGGATACAGACAAGGCCGCCAGAAGCAACGCTTTACGCATATTACACCCTCCCGTTTACCGAGTTTCGGGAGGGTAATATTATCTGCCAAAAGTAGCAATAACCTAACCCTACTCGCTTACCACCTCCAACCCCGGCAAGGTGGGCAGGGGCGTCGATTTATCCAGAAGGCCAGCGGCGCGGAGATCATCGACGCCGGGTAGGTCGCGCAAAGATTCGAGACCGAAATGATCCAGGAAATGCGGTGTCGTTACCCAGGTCAGGGGACGGCCCGGCGTCTCCCGGCGGCGACCGGGCCGGATCCAGCCCGCCTCCATCAGGATATCCAGCGTACCTTTGGACGTCGCCACACCCCGGATCGCCTCGATCTCCGCCCGCGTCACGGGCTGATGATAGGCGACAATGGCCAGCGTCTCCACGGCGGCGCGGGACAGTTTGGCCGTCACCTCCACCTCAGTGCGCAACTGATCGCCCAGGTCGGGGGCGGTGCGGAAGGCCCAACGCCCGCCGGACGCCACCAGATTGACACCGCGATGGCGGTAGAGATTTTCCAATTGCAGCAGCAGGGGTCGCACAGGCGTGGGGCCGATGCGGGCCTGCAGCGCTTCTTCCGTCACCGGATCGGCAGAGGCGAACAGGATGGCCTCCAGCAGGCGGACCAGTTGGGTATCGGCATTGAAAAGATCGCTCACGTCTCCCCCTCCCCATCCCGGCGAGCGCGCAGCTGGATGGGGGCGAAGGCCCCATCCTGACGCAGTTCAACCTTGCCGGCCTTGGCTAATTCCAGGATCGCAACGAAATTGCTGGCCAGCACCGACCTTGCCTTCACCCCTTCCCCCCGCCAGCCGCCGGGCAGCAGGGTGGAGAGATAGGACCAGTCGGGAATGCGGCCCAGCATGGCCTCCAGCCGGGCCAGAGCCTCTTCAATCGAGTATAATTCCGTTACCGGAATGGTGAAGGGCGACTGCCGCGCCTGCCGGCCCGAGATATCGCCATAGGCCTTCAGCAGGTCATAAAGCGACAGATCATGGCGGTGCTTGGCAAAGATCGGTAGGTCTTCGGGTGCCCCCCGCGCGAAGCGGTCGCGGCCCAGGCGCGGGCGGGCCATCAGACGCGCCGCCACACCCTGCATGGCCTCCAGCCGTTGCAATTGCAAGGTCAATGCTGCGGCCAGCATTTCCGCCGATGGTTCATCGGGCTGTGGATCGGGCAGCAGCAGGCGGGATTTCAGATAGGCCAGCCACGCCGCCATCACCAGATAATCCGCCGCCAGTTCCAGGCGCAGCCGTCGCGCCTCCGCCACGAAGGCCAGGAACTGTTCGGCCAGTGCCAAGATGGAGATGCGGGTCAGGTCCACCTTCTGATCGCGCGCCAAGGTCAGCAGCAGATCGATAGGTCCTTCGAACCCGTCAATATCCAGCAGCAGCGCCTCACCGGCGGGTGGCTCATCGACTGGGCGGCTCTCGTCGAACCCATCGCTCACGATGTCAGGCCGGTCAGCCCGGCGATGGCATTGACAACCCAGTCCGTGGCGGGGCCCAGGACCATATAGAGCGGGTTGAAGTCAAAGCCGGCATGGCCCGCCGCAAACGGGATCAGAAACACCAGCAGCAGCAGAATACCCATGCCATAAGGCTCGATCCGCGACACCGCCATGGCGGCGCGCATGGGCAGGATGCCAACCAGCACCCGCCCGCCATCCAGCGGCGGCAAGGGGATCAGGTTGAACAAAGCCAGCAGCACATTGAACTGCAACGACACCGCCAGATTGTTCACGGCCCATTCGGCCATGAAACCCGGTGCCATGGGTGCCACATGCAGCAGCAGGGCCGAGATGAAGGCCAGCAGGAAATTCACCCCCGGTCCGGCAGCGGCCACCCAGATCATGTCCCGCTTGGGATTGCGCAAGTTCCGGAAATCCACCGGCACCGGCTTGGCCCAACCGAACATGAAACCCGTGAAGATGAACATGGTCATGGGCAGCAGGACGGTGCCAATGGGGTCGATATGGCGCAGCGGGTTCAACGACAGACGGCCCAGCATCTGCGCCGTCCGGTCGCCGAATTTCAGGGCGGCATAGCCGTGCGCGGCTTCATGCAGGGTGATGGCGAACAGGGCCGGCAGGGCCATGATCGACAGCTTGAAAAGGATTTCCTGAAAATCGGGCATCGCCTCACCCCGCTAGCAGCCGGTCGAATTCGGCCCGCAAGGCATTGATATCGGTTGGCGGTGCCGCCGCCACAAGGGCAGAGGCCGCAGACCAGCGGCGCAAGCCCGCCGCGTCCAGCGCCCGCGCATTGGCCGCCACGTCCAGCATTTCCGCCATCTGACCATTGCAATGCAGGGCGACGTCGCAGCCGGCAGCCAGGACGGCGGCGGTACGCTGTCCCAGGGTGCCCGACAGGGCCTGCATCGACAGATCGTCGCTGAACAGCAGACCGTCAAAACCGATATGGCCGCGCACAATGTCGCGGATCACGGTGGGGGAGATGCTGGACGGATGGTCGGCATCAATATCGGTATAGACGACATGGGCGACCATGGCCGCCGGCAGATGCGACAGCGCCTTGAAGGGCGCGAAATCCCACGCTTCCAGTTCCGCCCGTGCCGTGTTGACCACGGGCAGTTCCTTGTGGCTGTCGGCGAAGGCACGGCCATGGCCGGGGATATGCTTGACGATGGGCAGAACGCCCCCGGCCAGCAGGCCGGCCGCCTGAGACGCCGCCAGGGCGGCCACGGTGCCTGGGTCCATGGCAAAGGCGCGGTCGCCGATCACATCATGCGCCCCCGGCACCGGCACATCGGCCACGGGCGCGCAATCGACATCGATGCCCAGGTCGGACAGCATGGCGGCCAGCAGCCTTCCATGCAGCCAGGCCGCCTGCCCCGCTTTCTGGGCATCGGCCAGATCGCCCACAACGCGCGCCGCCGGCAGTTCCGGCCAGTGCGGCGCGCGCAGGCGGGCCACACGCCCCCCTTCCTGATCAATCAGGATGGGGGCGTAGCGGCCAACGGCATCGCGCAGACTGTCCACCAGGGCCCGCACCTGATCGGGGCTGTCGACATTGCGGCGAAACAGGATGAAGCCCAGCGGGTTGGCGTCGCGGAAGAAATCCCGCTCGGCCGCCGTCAGGACGGTGCCCTCACACCCCAGGACCAGGGCCGCGAGTTCAGCGGACAATGCTGCACCCCGCACCCTGGGCCGACATGGT
>JAEMSB010000144.1 GCA_016463045.1 Niveispirillum sp. | reverse complement strand
GCTCCGGCGGCGACTGCCGCCGCGCCGCACGTGCGGCGTGAAGCCAAGCGGCGGATGCCGCGCCGGCGCCTGAGGAAAACGAAAGACTAGACATGTTTCCGGTCAGCGGAAATATGTCTAGGCCCGTCCGTAATGATCCTCGATGCGCAGGATGTCATCGGGGCTGATGATGGCGCCCGTCTGCACCTCGATCAGGCACAGGTCGGTGTCGCCGTCATTTTCCAGGCGATGGGGGATACCGGCGGGAATAAAGACGCTTTCATTGACGCGGACGACGCGCCGCTCCTCGCCCAGCGTCACCTGGGCTTCCCCCTGCACCACCACCCAATGTTCGGCCCGGTGATCGTGCTTTTGCAGGGAGATCTTGTGGCCGGGACGGATGGTCAGGCGCAGAACCTGAAAGCCGGGGGCCGCATGCACCAGATGCGAATAGCCCCAGGGGCGGTAGGTGCGGCGGTGGTCCAGCCGTTCGGTCCGCCCCTCCGCCTTCAACCGGTCGACAACGGCCTTCACATCCTGCACGCGGGCGCGGTCGGCGACCAGGACGGCATCGTCGGTGGTGATGACCACAAGGTCCTTCACCCCTACCAGCGCCGTCAGCCCGACCTCGCCGCGCACCAGATTATTGCTGGCATCGACCAGGATCGCGTCGCCCAGCACGGCATTGCCGCCGCCATCCTTTTCCGCGATATCCCACAGCGCGCTCCAGGCGCCCACATCGGTCCAGCCGATGTCGCAGGGCACGATGGCGGCACTGTCCGTCTTTTCCATGACGGCAAAATCGATGGAGATGTTGGGCGCCCGGGCAAAGGCCTCCGGGTCCAGACGCAGGAAATCCAGGTCCACGCGCGCCGCCGCGATGGACGCGTCCGCCGCCGCCAGCGCGTCGGCGGCGTGGCGTTCCAGTTCGGCCACGAACCGGTCGGCCCGGAACAGGAACATGCCGCTGTTCCACAGGTGCCGCCCGCCCGCCAGATAGGCCTGCGCCACATCCAGCTTCGGCTTCTCCGCGAACTGCTTCACGGCAAAGGCGCCATCGGCGCCTGACACCGGCTCGCCCTTCTCGATATAGCCATAGCCGGTTTCCGGGCTGGTCGGCTGAATGCCGAAGGTCACCAGCTTGCCCTGCTGTGCCGCAACCGCACCCGTTGCCACCGCCGCGCGGAATGCGTCGGGCGCCAGGATGGCGTGATCGGCGGGCAGCAGCAGAACCAGGGCCTGCGGATCACGCCGCGCCGCCAGCCGTGCCGCGACCGCCGCCGCCGGGGCGGTATTGCGCCCGAACGGTTCCAGCACCAGTTCGGTGGGACGGATGCCCACCTCCTGCAGCTGTTCGGCAATGGCGAAGCGGTGTTCCTGATTGCAGATGACGATGGGGTCGGCGAAACCGAAATCCCGGCCCACGCGCAGGGCCGTTTCCTGGATCATGGTCCGCTCGCCGCACAGGTTCAAAAGCTGCTTGGGAAACCGCTCCCGCGATACCGGCCACAGACGGGAGCCCGATCCGCCGGACAGAAGAACGGGAATGATGGTGGCAATGCTGTCGGTCATCTCTACACGCGGGGTAAAAACAGCAACCCGTAGGTCAGGTCGAGGCAACAGCCTCGCCCTGACAGCGAAGGCTTTTATTCAATACCTGTCAGGGTTCGCCTTCGGCTCAACCTGACCTACGGAACTGACTGCGGTTTTAACGCTGGGCGATGGCCAGAACGCCCTCGACGGCCCGGCCACCCTCATAACGCAGCACCATGGGCATCAGTTCCAGAACTTTCAGCCCCGCCTCATTCAGGCTTTCCTGCAAATGTGCCGGATCATGGGCATAGCGCCCGCTTTCCTGCAGGATATAGGGCTTGCCGCCCGATGCCGTTTCCGCCGACACGATCCAGAGGCCGCCGGGACGCAGGGATGCCGCCACCTGCCGGAACAGGTCGCCCACCTCCCCGAAATAGCAAAGCACATCACCCGCCACGATCATGTCAAAACTGGCGGGCCGCGCGATCAGATAGGCGCCCAGTTCCGCCTGATCCAGCGAGGAATAGAGCCCCCGGCGCAGCGCCTGCTGCAACATGGACAAGGACAGGTCGACACCCGTCAGGGTCTTGGCATAGGGCGCCAGATGCGGGGCCGCCAGACCGGTGCCGCAGCCGGCATCCAGAATGTCCTTGTCGCCCTGGCCCGGCCCCAGATGGCGTTGCATGGCCTGGCCCAACGCTTCCGGCACGGCATAGCCCAAGGCACCGATCATCTCGTCAAACCGCTTGGCCGACGCATCGAAGGTCTGGGACAGATAGGCATCGCTGGCCCGCGCCGGGGCCGGCGCCTGCCCCAGGGCCGCCAGCGTATGCTGATACTGCGCCGTCTCGCCCGCCACCCCGCGCCAGCTTTCCAGCAGGGCTTTCAGCGTCGCCTCATCACCCGTACGGCGCAGATTGGCGGCGACGGAACCCAACTCCACCTGTGCCGGCGTGCTGTCAGGCGCCAGTTTCAGGGCCTTCAGGGCCGCATCAGCCGCCATATCCAGCCGCCCGACCCCGCGCCAGGCCAGCGAGATATTGATATGCAGCGATGAACTGTCGGGGTCCATGGCCAACGCCTGTCCGAAACAGGCGATGGCCTCATCATAATACCCAGCCTCGGCCAGGGTCAGGCCCAGGTTGGAATGGGTGATGGTCAGATCGGGACGCAGGCGCAGCGCCAGACGGAACTGCTCGATTGCCTCATCCTGGCGGCCCAGGCGGCGCAGGACCAGACCCAGATTGCTGGCAGCCTCCGCATAATCGGGCCGGGCCTTCAGGGCGTTGCCATAATGCTCCGCCGCGATCTCGATATGGCCGGCATCATAGAACAGGGTGCCCAGATTGTAATAGGCCTCGGCGAACAGCGGCTCCCGCTCCAGCGTGTTCAGGTAATGGTTGGCCGCGTCATGCGGCCGCCCCTGCGCCTGGGCCACGGCCCCCTGGTTGAAATGATAGATGGGGTTGTCCGGTTCCAACGCCGCCGCCGCTGCATAGGCCTGGGCAGCACCGTCATAATCCTCCAGCGTTTCAAGGGCGACACCCAGGTCGGCGCGCAGCGTGGCATCGCCCGGATCGTCCAGGATCGCCTCTCGCAGCAGAGCCACAGCCTCGGCATGGTTACCGGCATCCATCGCCATGCGGCCCATATCCGCGGGTCCACCCACGCCAATGGAGATGTCACTCATGCCCTGTTCCTTCCTGACCGCCGGTTCCGGGATGCTCGCAGGCTCCCGTCTTTTCCGGCGCCCAAGATAACCGCTTGGAATCGCGAAGGATAGGGGTCCTTCACGTGCCTGCCCATAAAGGTAGGATCAGCCAGCTTCAGCACTTGCCGAAGAAGGGCTTGCGCCGCTCGACAAAGGCGGTGATCCCCTCGGCAAATTCGGGGCTGTCGATGGCCGACAGGAAGGTTTCACGCTCCGCCGCCAACTGCTGCTGGAAATTATGCTCCAGCGACAGATACAGCAGACGCTTGGTCCGTCCCGACGCCAGGGCGGCACCGCCGGCCAGCTTGCGCGCCACGCACCGCGTTTCCTCGGCCAGCATCGGGGCCGGGCAGATGCGGTTGACGATACCCAGTTCCAGCGCCTCCAGTGCCGTCAGCCGCCGGTCCAGCAGCGCCAGTTCCGCCGCGCGGCGCGACCCGACCAGACGCGGCAGGGCGTGGGTGGCGCCCGCCTCCGGCGTGGTGCCCAGCGGGCCATAGGCCATCTGGAAAATCGCACGGTCCGACGCCACGACCAGATCGCAGGCCAGGGTGATGCCGATGCCGGGGCCGGCGGCGGTGCCGTGGATGCCGGCGATCACCGGCTTTTCCATGCGGCGCAGCGCCGTCACTGCCTGATGGGTGAAATCGATCAGGCGGGCAATATGGTCGCGCCGTTCGGCGGCGGGCGCCGACAGCAGCTTATGAAAGGCGTGGATATCGCCGCCCGACATGAAGCTGGTGCCCCGGCCCGTCAGCACCAGGACCCGCACCTTGGGATCATTGGCGGCGGCGGTCGCGGCCTCGGCAAAGGCGGCGGCCATGTCCAGGTTCAGCGCGTTCAGGCAATTGGGCCGGTTGAAGGTGATCTCCGCCACCCCTTCCCCGCCATGGCGAGTATAGAGCAGGCAATCGCTGGTGGTCACGGTGCTCATGGCGCCTCTCCCCTTTGCCGGCGGCCCCCTCCGGGCCTGTCGGGCCAAGAGTATCAGAGGTTTCGCAGAAGGGGGGAGCGGAAAGGTAATGACCTTCCGCACACTACCAGATCACTCCAGAGTGAGGGCAACTTGCCCTGTAAAGGGGCTGATGGCGATGTGCTGGAAGCGCGCGCCGGTGCGGGCCGCGAACTCACCGAAGGCCTTGAATTCATGCTCGGCCCAGGTGCGGTTGCCGATGAACTCATCAAAGACCAGCACCGATCCCGGCACCAGCCTTGGTTCCAGCTCGCGCAGTACCGTCACGGTGGAACTGTAGATATCGCAGTCGATATTGACGAACCGCACCGGCCCCGGATGGGCCACCATAAATCCTGGCAGCACATCATCAAACCAGCCCTTATGCAGGCTGACATTGTCCGGCATGGCGGGCAACGGGACGGCGTCGCCATCGCCCAGGCTGAAGGTGCCCGCCATCTCATTGCCCCAGCCCTCGGGCAGGCCTTCGAAACTGTCGAACCCGTGCGCATGCTGACCAGCAGCATCCGCAATATGGCGCAGCGATGTCCCCCGCCGCACCCCGAATTCCAACACCAGTCCCGGTACCTTGGCCTGCGACAAGGCAAAGCGCAGCAGGTCGGCGGACACCCCGAATATCCGACAATCCGGCGCCATCTGTGCCACCAGCGCGCGGGCACCGTCCAGAATCGGCGACGGCGCTGCCCCCGCCGCATCTCCACCCGTCAGCACCTCATAGGCCGCCAGGAAGCCCGCATATTTACGGTTGGCCCCCGGACTGGTCACCGCCCGGCGCAGCCGTTCCTTCGCCGCCTCCAACCCTTGATCGCCGATGACACAGGCATGGCTGGCGAACCAGGCCGCGCCATGGCCGGGGTCTTCCTCCACGATCACATCGAAATCGGCCAGGGCCCCGGCGGGATCGCCCAGATAATGGCGCGACAGGGCGCGGTGATAGCGGACACCCTTGTTCAACCGTCCCGCCGCCGCCTCTGCATCGACCAGTGCGATGGCCTCTTCATACCGCGCATCCCGGCGCAGGGCATTGGCCAGCATCTCCGTCACCCGCGCATCCAGGGGGTCGGCATCATGCATCGCGGCCAGGATCGGCACCGCCGCATGCATCATGCCCAACCCGTTCAGCGCGCGGGCCAGATCAAAGCGCAAGCCCGCATCGTCCGGACGGTCCCGCAAGGCGGCACGCAGCAGCGGCAACGCCCGCCCATGCTCGTTCATGCCGATCAGGGCGCGGGCCAGCAGCCCCATGCCGGCGGCATCCACCGGCTCCCCACCCTCGGTCAGCACCCGCCGCGCCACACGGAACCGCCCCGCCTGCAAAAGCTGGTGGGCCTGCGCCAGGATATCGGGCGGGGTCTGCATCGGACACTTCCGGTTTGTCTATCGGCCCTTTCTGGTAGAGGCTGTCGGCCAGGATTGCAACGGAGCTTAAGCCGCCCGTACGCCTGCCAGGAACTCGTGTACATGGGCACTGAGCCGACGCGCCTGCGTCGTCAGGCTGCTTGCAGCCCCCAGAACATCATCCGACGCATCCTGGGTGCGCCGGGCAATCTCCTGCACGCCGGCCACCGAACGCGCGATCTCCTGCGTGCCGGCGGACGCTTCCTGCACATTGCGGCTGATCTCGGCGGTGGCGGCCGTCTGCTCCTCAATGGCGGCGGCGATGGTGGCCGTGGCTTCGTTAATGGCGTTGATACTGTCCACGATGCCCCGGATGGCGGACACGGTGCCGCTGGTCGCGGATTGCATGCTGTTGATCTGGGCCGTGATATCCTCGGTCGCCTTGGCCGTCTGACTGGCCAGATTCTTCACCTCCGACGCGACCACGGCAAAGCCCTTGCCCGCTTCACCGGCCCGTGCCGCCTCGATGGTGGCGTTCAGGGCCAGAAGGTTGGTCTGGCTGGCGATCTCGTTGATCAGGCGGACGACATTGCCGACGGCAGCTGCTTTCTCTGCTAGATCGGCCACTGTGACATCCGCTTCGCTGGCTTTGCGGGTGGCATCCGACGCCATGGTGGCCGACCGCTGTACATGGTTTGAAATCTCGCCGATGGAGGCAGACAATTCCTCCGTGGAGGCGGCCACTGTCTGAACGTTGGTAGAGGCCTCCTCGGTCGCTGCCGAGACGGTGGACGCCTCCTGCTTGGTCTGCGCCGCGATCTGCGACAGCCCATTGGCGCTCGCCTGCATTTCCTCCGCCGACCGCGTGACCTCGCCTGTCACGGTGCCGGCATTCTCCTCGAACGCAGCGGTCAGCGCCTCAATCCGCTTGGCACGCGCCTCGCGCTCCGCCCGCTGACGCTCCTGTTCAGCTTCCAGCCGGCGGCGCTCATACGCGTTTGCTTTAAACACCGCCATGGCGTTGGCCATAGCCCCAATCTCGTCCTGCCGTTCGGCACCCGGCACCTCAACGTCGATATCGTTGGCGGCCAGACGCTGCATGGCGCCGGTCATGGCGACCAGGGGCCGGACGGTGCGTGTCACCACCGCCCACAAGGATACGCCAATGGCCGCCGCTCCAAAAACAGAGAAGAAGATTGCCGCCGCCAGAAGCAGGGCGCCGATGCTTTCGGAATCATTGTACACATGCTCGGTCACATCCGTCTGCACGCCGATCAAGCGGCCCAGCGCTTCCGTCAGCGGATCGACATGGCTGTAAAGCTCGCCGGCCAGCAACGGCTGTAGCGCTGCCATGTCACCTGTATCCAGCGCCTTCAGCGCTGCCATGATCGACGGCCCTGCTGCTGCGCGCAGGCGCTTCACCTCAGCCGCAATCTTCACCTCTGCATCGACAAGTTGCGTCGCCTCATAGGCCGTCCAGCGTTCGTCGGCCAACGTCAGGGCCGCCCGAATGGCGCGGGCAGAAACATGCGCCCCCTGCCGCCCGACATGGGCCTTCACCACCTGATCAATGATGGTGACGGCATAGGCATCCGAGACCATCTGCAAGTCACGCATCGGAATGACACGATCCACATAGACCGTGTGCAGATTGTCCGTCTGCTTCTGCGTGCCATAAAGCATCAACCCATTTGCAGACGCGATGGCAATGGCTAATGCCGTTAAGGTTGCCAAAAGAGTCTGGCGCAAGTCGAGGCGAAGCATGCAATCTCCGTCACAAGTTTTCAATCCGGCGAAACATAGTTACCGCCTGGTTGATATTTTCAGAATATCGAGAATTCAGCCCCGATTAGCATCAGATGATCGAAAAAACACTCTGAAGAATCAATCATCGATTACTAGATTCGGGCTATCCTTCAGCATAGGAAGTTACCCGGTAACCGGCACGGGCGGCCATATGCGCCATAAATATACAACAACGCAGATTTGTGATTAAAAAATGACAAAACCCGATTGACGAAGTGGGGAATAAAATACAATATCCCCATCGATGGTGTTGAACCCATCCGCGGGCATTTGACCTGACAGCTTGCGCCGCGTCACCAAACGCTAAAGCGCCACGAATCCTCGTGGTGTCCTGAACCTTGAAGGAGACACCCGATGACCTGCTGTTGTCCTTGATACGACAGACACAAGCCACGGCATCCCTTATGCCGTAAGGCCCTGATCACGCAAATGAAACCAAGGCCGGAACCGGCGCCTGCGGGCGACCGGCACAGGGGTCCTTATGCCTCGCGGAACCCGGCCACAAGAACCAGATCCATGAAGGGAAAGCCTATGTCCTCCTTCCGTTCCAAGACCGCCGCCCTGCTGCTGACGGGCGCTGCCCTGTCCGCCCTGTCCCTGCCCGCCGCCGCCCAGTCCGCGTCAGAGGTTGAGACCCTGCGCGCTCAGGTGCAGTCGCTGCTGGCCCGCATTGAGAAGCTGGAAAAGACCCCCAGCACGCCCGCCGGCCCGCCTTCCAGCAAGGACGCCCCCCTGGTCGCCGCCGATGCCTACAAGGCGCCGCAGGTGGTGCAGTCGGGCAATGGCAAGGTGAAGCTGACCCTTTCGGGGCAGATCGGTCGCGCCGTGATCGTGGCCGATGACGGCTTCGACAGCGACGCCATCCATGGCGACAACGCCACGGCGTCGTCGCGCCTGCGCCTGTCCAGCCAGGCCAAGCTGGACGATAACTGGACCGCCGGCACCGATATCGAGCTGGAAACCTCGTCCGCCTCCACCCGCAATACCGGCTTCGGCACCGACAGCGGCGCCTTCTCGGTGAATGAGCGCAAGGTGGAATTCTGGGTGCAGCATAAGGAATTCGGTCGTCTCTGGGTAGGTCAGGGCGACACCGCCACCAACCAGACCTCCGAAGTGGACCTGTCGGG
The DNA here is from genome assembly GCA_016463045.1 of Niveispirillum sp. Classification (GTDB taxonomy): domain Bacteria; phylum Pseudomonadota; class Alphaproteobacteria; order Azospirillales; family Azospirillaceae; genus Niveispirillum. Next base: position 660 of record JAEMSB010000144.1, on the reverse strand, counting down.
CACCGGCACCCTGGTCAGCTTCTCCGACATTGGCGCCACCTTCGGCGGCATCGCCTTCCGTAACAAGGCGACGCGCGCCAACGGCGTCACGGTCAACAACGCCTTCAACAATTTCGACGGCCTGCACCGTGAGGATCGGGTGCGTTACGACACGCCCACCTTCGGCGGCGGCTTCCAGCTGTCGACCAGCTTCACCGAAGGCGGTGCCACTGACGGGGCCGTGCGCTACAACACCAAGATCGGCGATACCGAGGTGGCCGCCGCCATCGCCTATGCCGATAATGACAGCCGCACCGGCTTCGACACGCAGACCAACGGCTCCATCTCGGTGAAGTTCGCCAATGGCTTCAACGTCACCGCCGCCGCCGGCACGCGCGACCTGGGCCCCCGTGACAGCGATTTCTGGTACGGCAAGGTCGGTTACATCGCCAAGCTGACCAGCATCGGCAACAGCGCCTTCGTGGTGGATTACTTCACACAGGAGGATTTCGCAGTGGCCGGCGCCGATGCCAAGGCCTGGTCGGTCGGCTATGTCCAGACCGTCGATGCCTTCGCGTCTGACTTCTATATCAGCTTCCGCAACCACAGCTACGACACCCGCACGGCCGATTTCAAGGACGTGTACGGCGTGATCACCGGGGCGCGCGTGCGCTTCTGATG
>JAEMSB010000636.1 GCA_016463045.1 Niveispirillum sp. | reverse complement strand
CCCATCACCCTGACCGGGACCGCCGCCCGGCTGGAACCGCTGGGGGTGGAGCATCTGGATGCGCTGTGTGCGGTGGGGTTGGAGGGGGATATTTTCCGCTGGTACCCGACACCGGTGCGCAGCCGGGACGAGATGGCGGCCTGGATCGGGTTTGCGCTGGCCGAACAGCAGGCGGGCCGCATGCTGCCCTTTGTGACCATCGAACAGGCGACGGGTCGTATCGCCGGCTCCACCCGCTATCTGGCCATCGACAAGGCCAACCGGCATGTGGAGATCGGCTATACATGGCTGGGCAGGGGGTTCCAGCGGTCAGGCCTGAACCGCGATGCCAAGCTCCTGATGCTGCGCCATGCGTTCGAGGTCTGGGGCTGTGTGCGGGTAGAGTTTAAGACCGACAGCAACAATGTGCAGTCCCGCACCGCCCTGGCCGGCATTGGGGCCGTGGAGGAGGGGACGTTTCGCAACCATGTCGTCCGTGCCGACGGCAGCCTGCGCCACTCCGTCTATTTCTCGGTGACGGATCGGGAATGGCCGGATGTGAAGGAAAGACTTACGCCGCGCGGCCCGTGACGGCGCGTTCCACGCCTTGGGCCACCGACTGCCAGCAGATATCGGCCAGGGCCTTGCGGGTGCCGGCGGTGTCCAGCGACTGTGCGGCGTGGAACTCCACCACGATGCGCATACGGCCCGCGCGCACCAGACGCCACAGGTGCGGTGGCAGTTCCATGTCGCCATACCATGCGTAAAGCTGCCGCCAGACATAGCCCAGCGGGATATCGTCCAGATGGGTTGCCGTCACGCTGACCGGCTGTACCGTCAGGGGGCGTTCCCCGATACGGGTGGAGGCGACGGCGAACAAGGCTGTCTTGAAGGGCAGGGTGCGGTTGCCGTCGCTGCTGGTCCCTTCGGGGAACAGGACGAGGCTGTCGCCCGCCTGCAAACGGCCCTGGATGCTGTCGCGCTGTTCATCGGCCTTGTGGCGGGCGTTGCGGTCCACAAAGACGGTGCGCTGTAACCGGGCCAGCAGACCAAAGACCGGCCAGCCATTCACCTCCGACTTCGCGATGAAGCTGACAGGCATAATCGTGCTCAGCACCGGAATGTCGAGATAGGAGGAATGGTTGGCAATGAACAGGACGGGCCCGGCATCGCTCGCCGGCTGTCCCTTCACCACCACCTCGATCCCCAGAATGCGGCAGCAGCGGCGGTGATAGAAGCGCGGGAAGCGGGCGGCGGCCCTTTGCGGCGACAGGCGCAGCAGCACGACCTGCACCGGAATGCAGAGCAGCGTGAACAGCCCGTAGAGGGTTAGCCGCGTGAAACCCAGCAGGGTCGAGCCGATATCCATCCTGTCCGCCCGCCGTGCCGGTTTCGATGATCAGATCAGGGACGAGCCCCGGCGCTCATAATGGCGCAGGTACTTGTCGGTGATCAGGTCGGTCTTCACGACGATGGAGACGTCGGTAGTGTTAAACTGGTGGTCGACCACCGCCCCTTCACCCACAAAACCGCCCACGCGCAGATAGCCCTTGATCAGGGCCGGCACCTCGTTGATGCCGCGGCGGGGGTCGATCTCATGCTCCTCCATCATCGCCATTTCGACATAGCGGTGCGGCAGGGCCACGGGGCGCAGGGCTGGCGGGGCCAGATGATGGTAATAGAGATAGGAGAGCGGCAGGGCCAGGGCCTTCGGGTCGGTGCCCGGCAGACTGGCGCAGCCGAACATCAGCTTGATGTCGTAATGGGCCGAATAGGCCGCGATCCCGCGCCACAGCAACTGCATCGTGCCCCGGCTGCGGTAATTCAGATCGACGCAGGACCGGCCTAGTTCCAGCACTTCGCCCGGATATTCCTCAATCCGGGAGATGTCATATTCATCGGACGAGTAGAAGGAGCCGGCGCGTGCCGCCGTGGCCCGGCGGATCAGGCGGTAGGTGCCCACCACCGCGTCGGTACCGTCGCCCAGGCTGCGGTCGATCACCAGCAGATGGTCGCACAGCGTGTCGAACATGTCGAAGTCGCGCCGCTGGGCCATCATCTCCGCTGTGGGCTTGGCCGCCATCTCCTCATAGAAGACGCGAAAGCGCAGGCGCTGGGCCGCAGTGACCTCGGCGGCGGTCTCCGCCAGACGGACCTCCAGATTGCCGGAACGAATTTCGCCGGAAATCAGGGCTTCGGTGGAAAAGATGTCAGCCATGCTCTCACATATTCTGGGTCGCCGGCATTTGTCGGCTGCGGCCGTTCCGGCCTCTGCTTCGTCTTTCACGAAGCATGGGTGCCACGGTCGCCGCCACACGCATTGGCATAACACGAAGCGGCGCGGGCCGGTCAACCCACTGTGTCACAATGCAGGGGCCGATCACGAAAGTTTCATGCCCTTGTCCCGCAACTTTCAAAGATATAGCGGGTTTGCGGGTAGGTCCGCCGTGGTGCCATGCGCAAATCCCATTGGTTGCGGCAACATCATCATCCCTGGAAAGACAAGGGGGCGACCCGCAGG
>JAEMSB010000143.1 GCA_016463045.1 Niveispirillum sp. | reverse complement strand
CCCCGAACCCCCACCATGATCGTACCCCCAACTCTCGTTTACAGTTCCCAAAACGCCGCCGCCGGAATGGTTTTCCCAACCAAGGAAAACCAACCTTAAGCGATACTGACGGTCAGGATAATGTAACGTACATTACAATTTTCAAGTGACGGCCATCACGCCCCGTTGCGGGACCGGCACCCCGAATGCGATGATCAGACCATGAGCATAGAAAACCAAGCTGATATCGACGCTGCCGACCATACACCCCGCATGGTCGCCCGCCGTCAGGCCATGATCGACGCCGCCGCCGCCGTGTTTTTCGAACAGGGCTTTGAACGAGCCAGTCTTTCCGCCATCGTGCGCCGGTCGGGCGGCTCACTCTCCACACTCTACCAGCTTTTTGGCAGCAAGGAGGGGCTGTTCGAGGCCATGGTGACGCAGCGCTGTGCGGAGATCATGGAGCCGCTGACGGCCCCACACCTGCCCGACCAGTGCCCGCGCGAAACCCTGACCCGCATTGCGCGCGGCCTGATGGGCGTGCTGATGGACCCGGAGGCGCAGGGGCTGTGGCGGATGGTGATGGGGGAGGGGATCAAGTTCCCGCGCCTGCCGGAGATTTATTTTCGCTGTGGGCCGGACCCGCTGCAGGCCGCCATGATCAGGTATCTGGGCGAACTGCATGAACGCGGCGTGGTCTGCTGTCCCGATGTGCCCGCCATGGTCAATGCCTTCTGCGGCATGCTGCAGAGCGACCTGTTCTACCGCACCGTGACGGGCATGCGCCCCATCCCGGAGGCGGACGAGATTGAACGGCATGTGCAGAAGGTTGTGGGCTTGGTGATGGGCATGATTGCGTTGCGATAGCTTGTCCCTCAGGCGCCGCGGCGGCAGTCGCCGCCGGAGCAGGGTTCCTGGGTGGGAACCTGCTCTCGTTCAGCCCAGCATATGCCAAGCCATGCGCCCCACCAGAAAGGCGTTCACCAGCATTAATAAGGGTGTCAGCCGCCCCGCAACACTGCGCCAGCGATGGGCAGCCGCCCCGCCCAGCAGGCCGATGGCCAGCAGGGCCGGCACCGTGCCCGCCCCGAAGGCCGCCATCATGATCAATCCCGCCAGCGGATCGCCCGTGCCCATGGCAGAGGCCAGCCCGGCATAGACCAGACCGCAAGGCAGCAGTCCCAGGGTCATGCCCAGCAGATAGCCGTTCAAGCCGATGGGACGCGCGAAAAGCGGGCGTAAGGGGGCCGTCAGACGCTGTCCCAGCCCGATGGCCAGCCCCCCGCCCGTACCGCCCGCCAGCCGCGGGAACAGTCCGACCAGCCCCTGGCGCAGGAACAGCAGGGCCGCCAGCCCCAGGATGAAGGCCAGTAACCAGGACACGCCCGTGATCCGCGTCACCGCCCCGCCGCCCGCCGCCACCAGGGCACCCAGGGCGGCATAGGTGGTGATACGGCCCAGATGATAGGGCAGCAGCATCGACCCGCGCGCCCTGACCAGGACGGGACTAGGCTGGGCCGACAGGGCGCCAACCTGGGCCAAGACAAACGGCCCGCACATGCCCACGCAGTGCGACAGCCCACCCAGCATCCCCGTCGTGAACATCGCCACCGCCAGCGACCAGACCATGAAATCCATGATTTTCCCCTTGGTACAGGGTGGTTATGGCATGGGCGGCGGGGCGGGGTCGTTGATGGGGATCAATTGTTTGGTGGGGACATCACGCGCCCGCAAACAGACCCGCGATGGTGGTGACGGCGCGTTCTGCTTCCGCCCGGTCGGGCGCGGTATCTTCGATGCCGAAACCGTAATATTCATCCGCCCCCGTGACCTGAAACACCCAGCCGTCGCGGCGCGGCACGAAGGAGGTCTGGTTGTAATAGAGGCCGTAGCGGATATCGCCGTCCGGGATCATGCGGGCCAGCTGTCCGCGCACGGGCACCAATGTGTCGTCACCGAACAGGGCCTTGGCGCCATAGCCGGTGCAGTTGACCAGGGTCTTCTGCGGCAGGACCGACAGTTCCGCTGCGTTGTGGAATTCCCGCACCTCGATCCTGCCGCCCAGCGACAGGAAGCCCGACAGAAGATAGTCGGAATATCCGGCGATATTGAACATCAGGCCCGACGTGGTCAGCACCTCCCGGTCCCCGAACGGATGATTGCCGGCGGCATAGGTGATGCGGGGTGCGCGCAGTTCAGGTGCCATTTCCCGCGTCATGCCATGGGCGAAGGCGGGGCGGTCATCGGGCGGGGTCGAGCCGCCATTGCTGCCGGATAGCAGTATATGCGTATCGATCCATTCGATGGGCGTGCCGGGCAGGCCCAGCAGCGTCTGATACCGGTCGAAGCTGGCCCGTGCCATACCGGCCCATTGCGCCTTGAATTCCGGGGTCACCTGCTGTTCCAGGGCAAGCCGGCTTTCCGGTGACCAAACGCCGGTGGCGAGCGAGGAGCGCGTGGCAGGCGGCAGGTCCCGGGCATAGATGGTGACCCGCGCCCCGGCGCGTTGCAGCTGCAACGCCGTGGTCAGGCCGATAGCGCCGCAGCCGATGACGGCGACATCGCGCGCGCCGGTCTGCATGGCGAGATCGGTGGCGATGGCCGCCGACCCCCAGGACAGCGACCAGCCCGCACCCCCATGGCCGTAATGATGCACCAGCGCCTTGTCCTTGAACGCCACCCGCTCAATCCGCGGCCCCTGTGGCCGGAAGGGACGGGTGCAGACGGTGATCTGGGTGATGCGGTCGATGCTGGCCCGCAGGGGCGGCAGCGTCAGGACCGGGCCCTTGGGCGCAGGAGCCACCGCCAGTTTGGCCGGCCCCGTGGCGCAGCCGGCCAGCATGCCGGCCATCAAGGCGCTGCCGCCCCCCATCAACAGGGTGCGGCGGTTGAAGGAGCGGGCGGTCATTCATAATCCCCGGAAGCACAGGTCAGCGCCAAGGATAAGGGGAGCGGTGCCGGCAAGGAAAGGAATGTATCAATGGCCGGTCATAATAGTACCCGCCGCCTAGTTCCAGTGCAGGTTCAGCAGCGGCAGGATTTCGGCCATCCAGTTCGAGAACGACGGCGCCGTTGTATGCATCACGCTTGGCCGGTCATCCGGCAGTGCCGCTGCCGGCAGTGGGGCTGCACGCCCCTTCAGGCTGGACACCAGCCAGGCCACGCGGCGCAGCTCTGCATGGCGGATATTGGGGAATGTGTTCAGCAACGCTTCGGCCAGATCGAGTTGCCGGTTGCAAACATGGGCGAACACCCACCAGGCAAGCTCCACCGGGTCCGGTTCCGGGGTGGCGTAGTAGGTCCGGGAGAAATTGAACTGGAACAGGCCCACATGCGGCTGAATGACTTCTGCCGCCCGCCCCCGGCGCAGCAGGATGCGGTTGAGCAGGAAGCGGGCCGGCGCATGCTCGATCCGGATATCAAGGGCTGCCTGCGCCTGTATGGCGGCTGCATCATAGTCGCCGCGCGCGTAATCCTGCTCTGCCTGATTGATCATCCGGCTCAACAGGTCGGGTGCCCATGTGTAGCTTGAGATCAGGCCCTGGCGGCCGTCCGACACGGCCTCATACGGTCCGAACAGGCCGTGCTGCACAAGGGTCTGTCCGGGGCGCAAGGCGCGCCACGCCATGAACCAGTTATAGAGAAAGTCGCTTTTCGAGGCAGCGTGACGGGAGTGAACAAGATCGTGCCCGGCACGGGCGACGGCGCGGCGCCGGTCCTCATCCTTCAGCAGCAGGGCAACCTTGTCCATCAGCGCCTCGCCGTCATCAAGGACGCAATTCTCCATATCGACGAACCCGTATTCGGGCATGCATTCCATCGGTTCCGCCAGCAGGACGGTCCCACAGGCCGGAATTTCCAGATGCTTGCGCACCACGGCGTGGAAGATGGTGCCGTCGGTCAGGGAAAACCGGGCCCGTGCCATGGTGCGGAAAAAATCGGCCCCCACCAGACCGTTCTTCACCTCCCGGCCATAGCCGGGATGAGGGCTGCTCTGGACCTGATCGGGGAAACGGGCGTTGAGATTGCCCACCGTGCGCACGCGCCAGGGCCGGTCCTGTGTCAGCGCGCCGACTGTCCAGATGGGGATGTCGCGTTCAAATCCATGGTCAACGCACATCTGATCATCGAAGACCAGGGGCATGCCAAAGGCGCGCGAGGCGGCCTCTGGTGCGTGTTCGGCGAAGCTGGTCGGAGCAAGCCACACATCGCATCCCCAAGCCTCCATATCCTGGAAATTCGCGATACGGCTTGTACAGAAACAATCCGGCAGCGCCAGGGCCACCCGCGGGATATGCCGATTGCTGTGGGCGTTGGCGACGGTGATGCGGCGATGTGGTGCGGAATAGGCGCCGCGAAAGACAATCAGGTCCGGCGCATGCCGGTCACACAAGGCGGAAAGATCGCAATCCTCCTCAACCAGGATGACGTTGAAACGGTGCTGGAAGGAGGTGATGTAGGGCTGTTCCCACAGCTGATGCAGAAGCCCACCCGTCAGGGGATGCCGGATGAACAGCAAGGTGGGCTTGGCGGCCCTTAATTCAGCGACGGCATCTGACGACAAAGGGAGCCCCCTCCAAACCGCGACGGGCTATGTAGATATCATAGGCGATTATCGCCGGGGAATGATGATGTCCCCGCAGGCATGGGCGCTGGCATTCATCGCGCGCACCCGGCCTTTCTGACTACGTATTCAAATGGGGCGCCCGTTGACGGGCGAAAACACCCCCCGCATGGTCGCGGGCAATAAGCATAATCGTTGGGGGAAATGGGACCATGCAGAAGCCCAGGCTGAGCCTGATCCAGATCTGGAACATGTCCATCGGCTTCCTGGGTATCCAGGTGGCGTTCGGGTTGCAGAACGCCAATGCCAGCCGCATTTTCCAGACGCTGGGCGCCGATATCAACGAGCTGGCCATTCTGTGGGTCGCGGCCCCCCTGACCGGTCTGCTGGTGCAGCCCATCATCGGGCATATGTCGGACAAGACCTGGGGACGGCTGGGCCGCCGCCGGCCCTATTTCCTGGTGGGCGCCATCCTGGTCACGCTGTCGCTGCTGATCATGCCGTCGTCGCCGGCATTGTGGTTTGCGGCGTCGATGCTCTGGATCCTGGATGCCAGCATCAATATCACAATGGAACCGTTCCGCGCCTTTGTCGGCGATCTGCTGCCCGATGAGCAGCGGATGAGCGGGTTTGCCGCGCAGAGCTTTTTCATCGGGGTGGGGGCCGTCGGTGCCTCGGCCCTGCCCTGGATGCTGACCCACTGGTTCGGCATGGATAATACGGCAGCCCCCGGTGTCGTGCCGTTGACAGTGCATATCGCCTTCTATGTGGGTGCGGCGGCCATCTTCATCGCCGTGATGTGGACGGTGCTGGCCACGAAGGAATATTCGCCTGAACAGATGGCAGCGTTCGAGGCCGCACGGCTGGCGCAGCGCGGGGTGGATGCTGCGACGCGCCCTGACCGACCCGCCGGCGATTTCCGCCGCTGGGGCCTGATGTCGGTCCTTGTCGGTGCTGTTGTGACGGCAGCGGTCGGTCTGCTGGGCCTGGAAAAAGAGGTCTATATTCTGGGGGCCGGCCTGATCGCTTTTGGCCTGTGCCTGCTGGTCCATGCCGGGCTGAAGAATGCCGGCAACGGCCAGAACGGGTTCAGCGAGGTGATGGAGGACCTGTTCGCCATGCCGGTGGTGATGCGCCGGCTGGCTGTTGTGCAGTTCTTCAGCTGGTTCGCGCTGTTCGCCATGTGGATCTACACCACATCCGCCGTCACCGCCTTTCATTATGGCACCAGCGATACGGCCTCCCAGGCCTATAATGACGGGGCCGACTGGGTCGGTCTGCTATTCGCCGTCTATAATGGCGTGGCGGCCATCGCGGCCTTCCTGCTGCCCGTGATTGCGCGTGGTATCGGGCGGCGGGGTGCGCATATGCTCAGCCTGTGCCTGGGCGGGGCGGGCCTGATCAGCTTCATGTTCATCAAGGACCCGGACCTGCTGTGGCTGCCCATGATCGGGGTGGGCTTTGCCTGGTCGTCGATCCTGTCCTCGCCCTATTCCATCCTGTCGGCGGCGGTGCCGGCGGCGAAGATGGGTGTCTATATGGGCATCTTCAACATCTTCATCGTGGTGCCGCAGGTCCTGGCGGCCAGCATCCTGGGTGCGGTGCTGCGCGCCGGGTTCGGGGGCGAGGCCATCTGGGCGCTGGTCCTGGGGGGTGTGTCGATGATCCTGGCGGCGGTGGCAATGCTGGCCGTCAAGGATGAAGGTTAAAGCAACCCCTTGCTTTCACTGCCGAACCCGGTCATTCCATCCGTAACGGATAACAACACCGGGTGAGGCAATCCATGTCGATGCATACTCTCTGGCGCCGCCGTTTGGCGGGGGCCGTGGCGTCTGTCGCGCTGTTGACCGGGGCGGCGGGGGCCGAAACGGTGCTGATCCATGCCGGCACCCTGCTTGCGGTTCCGGGACAGAAGCCGTTGAGCCAGCAGACCCTGGTCGTCACGGACGGCAAGGTCAGCGCGGTCAAGGCTGGATTTCTGGATGCTGCCGGGGCTGGGGCGCCCGCCGATGCGCGGACCATCGACCTGAAGAATGCCTTCGTCCTGCCCGGCCTGATCGATTGCCATGTGCATATCACGGGCGAGTTGGGGCCGCGGTCGCAGTTGGCCGAGGTGCAGGACGACCCGGAGGAGACGGTGCTGGACGGTGTCGTCTATGCCAACCGTACCCTGATGGCCGGCTTTACCACGGTTCGTGACTTAGGCTCTCCCGCCCGCACCGGCTTTGCCCTGCGCGATGCCATCAACAAGGGTGAGGTCGAAGGGCCGACCATCCTGGCCGCGGGCATGATGATCTCCATCACCGCCGGCCATGGCGACGTCAATGGCTTCAGCGAGGAGGTCACCCACGCCCTGCGGCCCGAAAGCATCTGCAACGGTGCCGATGATTGCCGCCGCGCCGTGCGGGAGCAGATCCGCAAGGGCGCCGACGTCATCAAGCTGGCCACCACGGGCGGTGTGCTGTCCAACATCGCCGCCGGCACCGGCCAGCAGATGTTCGAGGATGAGGCCAAGGCCATCATCGAGACGGCCCATATGATGGGCAAGAAGGTGGCCAGCCACGCGCACGCCGCGGGCGGCATCAATCTGGCCCTGCGCAGTGGGGTGGATAGTGTCGAGCATGGTTCCTATCTGGACCAGGACAGCATCAAGCTGCTGAAAGAAAAGGGCGCCTATCTGGTGCCCACGCTTCTGGCCGGATACACGGTCGTCAACATGGCCAAGAACAGCACCACCCTGACCCCGGCCCAGGCCGCCAAGGCCCTGGATGTGGGTGAGCGGATGAAGGCCAGCTTCGGCAATGCCGTGAAGAACGGCGTCAAGGTCGCCTTTGGCACTGACAGCGGCGTGTCCGCCCATGGCACCAACGCCTATGAGTTCAAGTTGATGGTCGAAGCCGGCATGCCGGCGGCCGATGCCATCAAGGCCGCCACCGTGAACGCCGCCGACCTTCTGGACCGGGGCAGCCGCATTGGCACCCTGGAAGCCGGCAAGGATGCCGACATCATCGCCGTCGCCAAGAACCCTATCGAGGATGTGACCGAACTGAGCCGCGTACAGTTCGTCATGCGCCGGGGCACGGTGCATAAGCAGGACGGGGCGCCGGTGACGTTCGTGCCGAAGATGTGATGTGGAGCAGGGGCCGGTGCCACTGGACCGGTGGGGGTAAGGCTCTATATTCAAGAGTACAAACCTCCGCCCCTGCAACCGACTTCGCGAGGCTGGCATGGCGCTTTATCAGGATGATCTAGGCAATGTCTATTGGTCCGACACGGTGGATCGACTCATTTCCGCACCGGTGGAGGGAGAGCGGGACGTGCCGTGGGAGCGGCCCTTTCAGATACACGGGCATCGGCTGGACAGTCTGGTCTGGTCGGGGCGGTTGATCGGGGGCGTTTCCCTGCTGCTGGCATTGGTGGCGCTGCTGCTGCTGATCATGGGTGGGCGGGAGGAAGCCGGCCTGTTCCCAGCCCTGTCCGTCCTGATCGCGCTGATCGGTCAGATGGTCATCGTGCGGCGCACCGGCACGCGGGTGGTGCCATCGACCGCCCTGCGCCTGCTGCGACCGCAGCCTTGGGGGGCGTTGCTGCTGGAACTGGCCGGCAAACTGTCCCTTGCCACCATGTTTGTCTCTATGACCGTGGAGTTGCTGAGCGCCGATGAGATCGGTTTCTGGCGTCAGGCCGTCGGTCTGCTGATGGGATGTGGTGCCCTGTTCAATATTGCGCTGGTGGGGTGGTTTTTGATTTCTCTTCTGCGCACACGCATCCAGCCGACCTGACCCGCAATGCCGCTTTATCAGGATGATCACGGCCAACTTTACTGGCATGAGCGTGTCACGCCGCTCCTGGAACCACCGGTCCTGTCGGCGGAGCGGGTGGCGCAGGGGATCAGGCCGCGTATTGCCCGCATTCGAAGTGATCGGATGGGCTGGCTGCAAGGTGGCTGCGTCGCGGCCATGGTGGCGGGGCTGGGTCTGACGCTGGTGGCGCTGTTGCTTGCGGAGCGAGAGTGGCCTTTGGCGCTGGCCCTGGCGGTTGCGGGGTTCCTGTGGTGTGCCGCGCTGCGGCTGTTCTTTGTGACGGAGGTCTGTGCGCGGGGTGTGCCGTTTGAGGGTGCGCTGCGGCTTGCCCCGGAACAGCCCTGGCCGCCGCGCCTGCTGCGGCTGGTCCTGATCCTGTCGCTGGCGGGGCCGCTTTATGTGCTGACCTGGGTCAAGGGGCTGGATGTGATGGATGGGGATGGGCCGTCCATCTTTATGGCGCTGGTCTGGGCCTGGATGCTCTGGGGCCGGGTGAAGGCGGTCAGGCGGGAGGGCCGGGCGTTGCGGGCGGCGTTTGGCGGGGCGTAGGGAATGACGAGATTGATTGCGGTTTAGCCAATCTCAAGGGGCTGTTGATAGACGCACCTGGCGCCGCAACAAGAGTGATATCGGCGCTGACCGCGCCTCACGCTGGGTCCCGGCCTTCGCCGGGATGACGGTGTGGGGTGTTTCCAGTCAATGTGAAGTGGCGCCTAAGTTCAGGATCCATGGCTGCGCAGCCAGTCCACCAGCGCCCTGAGCGGTCCCGGCACATGCCGGCGGCTGCTGTAGTAGAGGAAGGGGCCGGAGAAGGACAGCGAC
>JAEMSB010000635.1 GCA_016463045.1 Niveispirillum sp. | reverse complement strand
ATGCCCTTCACCTGTTTGCCCTCCACCGTGGCAGCAAACTCCAACACGACATTCAGCCCATCTGCCGTAACGGCGGTGCGGTGATAGGTGAAGTCGCCGAAGACCCGCATGACAGTACCGATGGCCAGCAGCAAGGCATCCACCCCTTCATAGGCTGTATGGGCCACCGGCGACCGGAAGGTCGCCTGTTCATGGGTGATACCGCGCAGGGCGGCGACGGACTGGCTGGCAACGATCTCGTGCCAGATGGCCAGGGAAGATGCGGCGGCCGGGTGCAATTCGGGCAGTTGGGTCATGGATTGCTTCCTTCTTCCGTCGGGAGGGGGATCAGATTGCGGCGGCCAAGCGCGTGCCCTGGTTGATGGCCCGCTTGGCATCCAGTTCGGCGGCGACATCGGCCCCACCGATCAGATGCACGCGGATGTCCCGCGCCTCCAGCCCGGCCTGCAATTCCCTCAGCGGCTCCTGGCCCGCGCAGATGACGACATGGTCGACATCCAGCACCTGATCCTGCCCACCGATGGTGACATGCAGGCCGGCATCATCAATGCGGCGATAGGTGACGCCGCCCATGGTGGCTACTCCATGCATCTTTAGAACCGTGCGGTGGATCCAGCCCGTGGTGCGGCCCAGATTCTCGCCCAGCTTGCCCTCGGTGCGCTGCATCAGGAAGACCTGCCGACCATTATGTTCCAGCTCCGGCCTGGTGCAGCCGCCGGGCTGGCGATAATCGGGGTCAACGCCCCATTGTTTGAAGAAGCGCTCGGCTGACGGCGCCTCGTGCCGTTCTACCAGATAGGTGCTGACATCGAAGCCGATACCGCCGGCCCCGATGACGGCCACCTTGCGGCCCACCGGCACCTCATCGCGCAGGACATCGAGATAGCCCAGCACCTTGGGATGGTCGATCCCCTCAATCGCCGGCTTGCGCGGTACCACGCCGGTGGCCAGGACCACCTCGTCAAACCCGCCCTGGGTCAACATGTCGACATCGGCGCGGGTGTTGAGGCGCACAGTCACGCCCTTCAGCTCCAGTTGCCGGCGGAAGTAACGCAGGGTTTCGTTGAACTCCTCCTTGCCTGGGATCTTGCGGGCGATGTTGAACTGCCCACCCACCTGTGCCGATGCCTCGAACAAGGTCACCTTGTGTCCGCGCTCCGCTGCCGTGACCGCAAAGGACAGGCCCGCCGGCCCGGCACCCACCACAGCGATATTCTTCGGTGATGCAGTCGGGGCGATGATCAGCTTCGTCTCATGACAGGCGCGAGGGTTTACCAGACAGGAAGTGATCTTGCCGCTGAACGTATGGTCCAGGCAGGCCTGGTTACAGGCGATGCAGGTATTGATCTCATCGGCCTTGTTCTGGCGCGCCTTGGCCACGAAATGCGCATCGGCCAGGAAGGGACGCGCCATCGACACCATGTCGCAATAGCCATCGGCCAGCAGGTTCTCGGCCACCTCGGGCGTATTGATGCGGTTGGTGGCGATCAGCGGGATGGAGACCTTGCCTTTCAACTGCTTCGTCACCCAGGCAAAGGCCCCGCGCGGCACAGAGGTGGCAATGGTGGGGATGCGTGCCTCATGCCAACCGATCCCGGTATTGAGGATGGTGGCACCTGCCGCTTCGATGGCCTGACCCAGTTGCACAACCTCTTCCAGCGTGGACCCGCCCTCCACCAGGTCCAACATCGACAGGCGGTAGATGATGATGAAGTTCGGACCGACTTTCGCGCGGATGCGGCGGACGATCTCGACAGGCAGGCGGATGCGGTTCTCGTAAGACCCGCCCCACTCGTCATCGCGATGATTGGTGCGGGCCGCGATAAACTCATTGATCAGGTAGCCTTCCGATCCCATCACCTCAACACCATCATAACCGGCAAGCTGGGCCAGGGCGGCACAGCGCACGAAATCGGCAATGGTCTCCTCCACCTCCTCACCGGTCAGGGCATGAGGAACGAAATGGTTGATGGGGGCCTTGATGGCAGAGGGGGCGACGAGGTCCTTCTGATAGGAATAGCGCCCGAAATGCAGGATCTGCATCGCGATCTTGCCGCCTTCCTGATGGACGGCATCCGTTACGATACGGTGATGGGCGGCTTCCTCCTCCGTTGCCAGGACGGCACCGAACGGGGCAGGGCGTCCGCGTTCATTGGGCGCGATGCCGCCGGTTACGATCAGCCCAACCTCGCCGCGCGCCCGTTCCGCATAAAAGGCGGCCATCCGTTCAAAGCCATTGGGCGCTTCCTCCAGTCCCACATGCATCGATCCCATCAGCACGCGGTTGCGCAGGCTGGTGAAGCCAAGGTCGAGCGGCTGAAGCAGGTGGGGGTAGGCCGTCATATTGGGTTCCTTTATGCAACTGGTTGAATAAACATGACCGTCGGCCCGACCTGCCGCAAGCTGTTTCAAAACATGGCCGGCGCTTTGCCGCCTGCGTGCGCCACATGGCGTTCTGGGTTCATTTCAGAAAAGTGACTTATGTCTGCAGAAAGTTGTTGCG
>JAEMSB010000142.1 GCA_016463045.1 Niveispirillum sp. | reverse complement strand
CACCGAACCCGCCAACTGGCGCGCCACCCAGCATCTGGATGCCTGGTTGAAAAGCCATAATCTGGTCGGCCTGTCGGGCATCGACACCCGTCGCCTGACCCGCCGCATCCGCGACAATGGCGCGCCTAACGGCGTGATCGCCCATTCGCCCGATGGCGTGTTCGATATCGACGCCTTGGTGAAGATGGCTCAGGAGTGGCCCGGCCTGGAAGGTATGGATCTGGCCAAGGACGTGACGACCCGCCAGACCTATAGCTGGGACGAATCGATCTGGTCGCTGAAGGATGGATACGGCAAGCAGACCGATCCCAAGCACCATGTTGTCGCCATGGATTTCGGTGCCAAGCGCAACATCCTGCGCTGCCTCGCCGCTTCGGGCTGCAAGGTGACGGTGGTTCCGGCCACCACGACGGCAGAGGAAATCCTGGCGCTGAACCCCGACGGTATTTTCCTGTCCAACGGCCCCGGCGATCCGGCAGCTACGGGCGAATATGCCGTGCCGACCATCGCGCGGCTGGTCGATAGCGGCAAGGCTGTGTTCGGCATCTGCCTGGGTCACCAGATGCTGGCCCTGGCACTGGGCGGTCGTACGGTGAAGATGGAAAAGGGCCATCGCGGCGCCAACCATCCGGTGAAGGATATCGCGTCCGGCGTGGTGGAGATCACCAGCCAGAATCACGGCTTCGTCGTCCTGCGCGAAAGCCTGCCGGAAGAGGTGGAGGTCACCCACGTCTCCTTGTTCGATGGCACGAACGAGGGCATCCGTCTGTCCGGTCGTCCCGTCTTCTCGGTACAGTACCATCCCGAAGCCAGCCCCGGCCCGGAGGACAGCCATTATCTGTTCGACCGGTTCATCGCTGCCATTGAAGGGCGCTATTAAGGTGACAGTGGATCTGGGCCTTATCCGTCTTGGTGAATGGGACCGCCCCTCCGGCATGCCCGACGGGTTGGCCGGACTGGTCGCCAGCTGGCCGATCATCAACCGCTCCCCCGGTGGGGAGGCGTTCCTGGATGGCAGCGGCCTGATCCGCGTCAGTGACGTCTGGAACCTGCCCAACGGCGCCTTCCCGACCGACCGGCCCCTCGATATCCATGCCGGCTGGGCCGTGGCCCGGCTGGTCGATACGGTGTGGAAGCTGATCGAGGTGGCACCCGCGCATCCGCGCGACGCGGGCCGTGCGCTTTTGCGCGACCGGGCCGAACGGCTGCTGCATGGCCGCCGCTGGACCGGTGGCGATCTGGAGGCGCTGGACAGCCTGTTAAAGGCCGCGCCCGTGTCACAGGCCGCGTTCCTGTCCGCCGATGCGGGCCGCGAACGTGCCTTGAAATCACTGATCAAGCTGCGGCTGGCTTTCGTGGCCGATGGGTTCCACCCTGCCCTGCCCGCCCCGGTGGCGGAGCTTCTGGCCGATGGTCCCGTCCTGTGGCTGGATGCCGACGGAAGGGAAGTGGCCGAACAGGTGATGGCGCATAGCCGCCGCCGCATGGAGGTCTCGGCCAAGCGCGTGGCGCGCGACGACAAGCAGCGCGGTGCGGACCTGAAGGATAGCATCGCTGAGGCCGTGAGGGCCGTGTTCCCCGGCATGCCAGAGGATGTGTCCCTGTCGGTGGCGGCCCGCCTTGCGCCTGCCTCCATCAAGCTGGGCCGTCGTCCTGGCACCCAGGCCATTGTCGATTGTACCGCCGAAATCCGCCTGGACCGCTGGCGTCAGGTGATCATCGGTGATCCGCGCGTGTCGGCCCGTCTGGCCGCCATGCAGGCCAAGGGCGACAATAACCGCGCCCGCAAACGCTACCGCGACCAACGCGCCCTGGAACAGGTCGCAGAGGAAATCGCCCGGTGGCGCGGTGATCTGGAGCCGGTGACCTCGCGCTGGCTGGGCGACGCCGTATAAGGTAAGGGGCGTTACCGCCCCGTCACCTGCTTGCCCGTGACCGGATCATCGGTGATCAACCCATCCACGCCCCATTCGATCAGCCGCTTCATATCGGCGGGATCATTGACGGTCCAGGGGATGACCTTGAGGCCCAGCCCCTGAGCTTCCCTCACCAGTTCCGGTGTCAGGTTCGGGTGATAGGGTGACCAGATCACCCCACCCGCCGCCTTGATCGCCGCCGGCAGGCTGCCGCCATGGCGGATGGGATCAAAGCCGGCGGTCCAGGGGCTTTCGCCCGTCATGGAGACATTGCTTTCGTCCGGGTCGATGATGGTCAGGTAGGCAGTGGCGATCTCCGGCGCGATCCGCCGTACCACCTGCAACGTCCGCCAATCGAAGCTCTGGATCGTTACCCGATCCGCGAAGCCTGCGTCGCGAACTTGGCGTACCAGCAGCGTGGCAAACGTTTCGGGATCGATACTATCGCTGGGATTTGTCGGGTCGATTTTCGTTTCGATATTAAAACGAACCTTGGTATCGCCCCGCTTCTTCACCAGATCGAACAGCGAGGCCAGCGTCGGCACCCGCGTGCCATCCATGGGCATCTGGCGGGGAAAGCGCTTGGCATAGGGGGTATCGGGCCGAATGCGGCCAACATCCAGGGTCCGTACCTCGGCCA
Organism: Niveispirillum sp.; assembly: GCA_016463045.1. GTDB lineage: Bacteria > Pseudomonadota > Alphaproteobacteria > Azospirillales > Azospirillaceae > Niveispirillum. The sequence continues at coordinate 6,618 of JAEMSB010000142.1, read as the reverse complement.
GGGTCAGGCTGTGCCATGTCGGCTGCGCCCCCTCCACCCACTGCCCGTTGCGACGGGTCAGATTGGCATCGACATGCCGGTCATGGGCGATGATCAACACGCCATCCTTGGTAACGCCCGTGTCCAGTTCCAGCGTATCGACGCCTAAGTCCAGCGACCGTTCAAAGGCCGGCAGGGTATTTTCCGGCCACAGAGCGCGACCGCCGCGATGGGCCTGAAGGTCAAAGGCGGCAACAGGAATCGCGGCCAGAATCAAGGGGATCAGCAGGGCAAAAAGGCGCATATCGGCATCCATTCTTTCGGTCTGCTACGGACCATAGGGCGGATGCGTTACGGTTTCATGGCAGGGAGTTCATGGCTGGGTGATCGACATTCCATGCCGTTCGCGCGCCATAAGACAGGCCTCGTCGCCCGCCACGCAATCGTGACAGACAATGGGCCGGTCGGCATAGATGGTACAGGCCACATGCTCCCCCACCGTGCCGGACAGGGCGGCACAACGTTCCCCAGTCCAGCGCATGCCTGACCCATCTGGCGCCACCATCGCCTCCGGGATGCGGGCAATGTCGGCATCGTCCTCCAGCGAGAATCGCGGCCAGTCGGCGGCATAGGCACAGCAGGCCCCGCATTCCTGACAGGCAAAAGGGGGTGGGTCTGGTTGCTGGTCCAAGGATGCCGCCATGAAAGGGGTGTCCCGGTTTGTGACCGACGCCGGCCCGCTTGGCAAGGGTTTGCCCTCTGCTATAAAGCCGACAGAAGCCAAGGAACGCACTCATGCAAGAAATCTATGTCGATGCCGATGCCTGCCCCATGAAGGAGGAGACGTTCCGCGTCGCCGAACGTTACGGGATGCCGGTGCATCTGGTGGCCAACGGTCCGCTGCGCGTCCCGCCGGGCGGGTTGGTGCGGATGGTCGTCGTGTCCGACGGGTTCGATGCCGCTGATAACTGGATCGCGGAACATTGCGGGGCCGGCGACATCGTGGTGACCGCCGATATCCAGCTGGCCAAGCGCTGCCTGGATGCGGGTGCCAAGGTGCTGGGCAATAATGGTCGCCCCTTTACCGCTGCCAATATCGGCTCGGCACTGGCCAGCCGCGCCCTGATGCAGGATCTGCGCGATATGGGCGTGGTCCAGGGCGGCAACGCCCCCATGACCAAGGCCGACAAGAGCAAGTTCCTTCAGGAACTGGACAAGATGGCCAACGAAGTGAAGCGGGGACGGTAACGCACCCCGCTACCTTTCAAAGATACCGCGCCCGCAGATGCGCCTTGAAGATGCCAGCATCCAGCGGCTTGCCCGTGGCCCGGATCAGGATGTCGCGGGCCGACAGATACCGGCCCCAGCGATGGACATTCTCCCCCAACCAGCCCACAAGATCGCGGAATTCCCCGCGCCCGATCTGATCGGCCAAGTCAGGGATGGCTGCTGATGCCGCCTGGAACAGCTGTGCCGCCATCATGGCGCCCAGCGTATAGGTGGGGAAATAGCCCCAGGCCCCGCTGGGCCAATGGATATCCTGCAAACACCCGTGCGCCAGATCGGGCGGCGTGATGCCCAGCAGGTCGCGCATGCCTTGGTTCCAGGCATCGGGCAGATCCACCAACTCCATCCGTCCCTCGATCAGCGCCTGTTCCAGACGCCAGCGCAGGATGACATGGGCGGGATAGGTGACCTCATCCGCATCGACGCGGATGAAGGTGCGGTCCACGCGGCGGAAGCGGCGGCGCAGGTTTTCCGCCGACCAGGCATCCCCCTCCCGCCCGAATGCCTCGGCCAGTCGCGGGGCCAGCCACTCCAGGAAGCGCGGATGGCGACCCACCTGCATGTCAAAGGTCAGGCTCTGGCTTTCATGCACGCCCAGACCGCGGGCCTGCCCCACAGGCTGCGATGTCCAGGCCGCCGGGCGGCCCATTTCATACAGCGCGTGCCCCGCCTCATGCAGGCCGGATTTCAGCGATTTGAAGAAGTTATCGGGGTCTAGGCGGGTGGTGATGCGCACATCGCCCGTGGCCCCGCCGCAAAACGCGTGCAGCGACTGATCCACCCGTCCCTGAAAGCCCAGGATGCCGGCCAGACACTGCACCAATGCCCGCTGCGCCTCCACCGGGAACGGCCCTTCGAACGGCTCCGCCTTTGGCTCACGCGCTTGTACCGCCTCAACCTCTGCCAGGAAACCCGGCAGGAAGGCGGCATAATCGTCAAAGACGGGGCCGTACTCTGCCACACGGCTGCCGGGTTCATACAGCTCATGCAGCGCGTCATAGAGGCCGCAATTCAGCACGGCCGCATTGGCCGCCGCGATCCCCCGCTGATGGTTCAGCACCTTTTGCAGATGCGGCAGCAACAGGTCGAAATCATTCTCCGCCTTGGCTGTCCGCCAGACCATCTCACACCGGGCGGCATCGCGGGCGTTGGCTTCCACCAGATCGGCGGGCACGGCGGTGGCCAGAAGATGCTCCCGCCGCATCTCCGCCAGATTGGCACGCTGCCAGTCATCCAGTTGAGTGGCATCGGATTCGGCACGGTCCAGCCAGTCGGCCACGGCGGGGTCCATCAGCGCCCCATGGATGGCACCCTCCAATGCCGCCACCTGTTCGGCGCGGGCCGGAGAGGCCGCCGCCGGCATCATGGTCCGGCTGTCCCAGTTCAAGATGCCCAAGGCCCCCTGCAACCCCGCGCGGCGGGCAAAATGCTTTTCCAGGGCGGCATAGGCGGACAGGGTCATGGTTCTTCCCGGCGGCGGAAACTGGCGGCGATGAACACACCGATCAGGGTCAGGGCCAGCCCGTACCAGGTCAGCGCGTAAGAGAGATGGTCATTCTTCAAGGCGACAATCGTACGCCCGCCGATGGGCAAACCGCCAGGGTTGGCGGTGGCATCAGCCTGCAGGACCAATGGTGCCAGTCGCTCCACCCCGGCGATACTGGCCAATGCCTGCATATCCAGCCAGAAAAAGGTGCGGGATGCTGTGTCATTATCGGGCTGCATGAAGACCCGATCCTGCGGCACACGGGCAATGGCGCTGATGGTGACGCTGCCTTCCACCTGCCCCGGCGCGCGGGTGGCCGGATCACGCTTGTCCAGCGGCACCCAGCCACGGTCAATCAGGACGACACCAGCGCCATCATCCCGAACCAGTGGCGTCAGGATATGCACACCCTGTTCCTGCCGACCATCAGGACGGGGATAAAGGCGGGGGCCGATAGTGGCCTCTTTGTCATGCAGAAAGCGCCCTGTGACCCGGACGCGGACATAGTCCCAATCGGCGGGCTTTTCGATACTGGCCGGCAGTTCCACTGGATCTGCGGCCAGCCCAGCCTCGACCCGCTGGATCAGATCGGTTTTCCAGCCCAGCCGCTCCACCTGCCAGGTGCCCAGACCCAGAAGGATGGCGAGCGCGATGAAGGCGGCGATGGAGGGGATCAGGCGCGGTCGGAATTGACGTCGGGCGATGGCGGACATGGGTTTCAGCCCTCCCCGCCCTCATCCTGATCCTCGCCGAACTGATCCCGGCGATAACGATACTGGGCGGCAATGGTCAGCGCCTTGGCCGGACGCATGAGGCCCAGCGTGGCGCCAATGATGATCGGACCCCAGAGCAGCAGCAGGACCCAAAGCGGCCAATCGACCTTCAAAGCGAAGATCAAGGCGGCAGGGACCAGCGTGAAGCCCAGGATGAAGATCAGAAAAACAGCCGGGCCGTCCCCGCTGTCGGCGGCGGCCACATCAAGGCCACATACCGGACAGCGATCGACGACCCGCATGAAGCCCTTGAACAGGGCACCCTGGCCGCAGCGTGGGCAGCGGCACCGCAAACCCACGCTGAGCAGGGAGGATGGCGTCTCCGTCACGGGGAAAACCCCGCCCCGGATCAGTGGGCGACCCAGGCCCCGCCAGCACCCCACCAATAGATGGAGATGAACAGGAACAGCCAGACCACGTCCACGAAGTGCCAGTACCAGGCGGCAGCTTCAAAACCGAAATGGCTTTCGGCGGTGAAGTGGCCCTTCTTGGTGCGGAAATAGCAGACGGCCAGGAAGATCGTGCCGATCAGCACGTGGAAACCGTGGAAGCCGGTCGCCATGAAGAAGGCCGAGGAATAGACGTTGGCGCCGAAGCCGAAAGCGGCATGGCTGTACTCATAGACCTGGAAGCCGGAGAAGATCACGCCCAGCAGGACGGTGATACCCAGGGCCTTGGCGGCTTCCTGCATCTTGCCTTCCACCATCGCATGGTGTGCCCAGGTCACGGTGGTGCCGGACAGCAGCAGGATGACGGTCATCAGGAACGGCAGGTCGAACGGGTTGAAGGGAACGGTGCCCTTCGGCGGCCACACGCCGCCATTCGCCTCGACGCGGGCATACTGGATCGCTTCGTTATGGAAGATCGACGCGTCGAAGAAGGCCCAGAAGAAGGCCGAGAAGAACATCACTTCCGATGCGATGAACAGCGACATGCCGTAGCGCAGGCCGATCTTCACGACGGGGGAATGGGCCTTCTCGACCACCGATTCCTTCACGATATCGCGCCACCAGCCATACATGCAGGCCAGCACGGCCAGCAGACCGGCAGCCAGCAGGTACCAGCCATGGCCGTGGAACTTCATCACCAGACCCGTGGCCAGCAGGCCAGCGGCAAAGGAACTCAGCAGCGGCCAGGGGCTCGGATTGACCAGGTGGTAGGGCTGCGGAATGCCATCCCCGGTATTGCCGCCACCGATATGGGCGTTGACGTCAGCCATCTCTCTTTTCCCTCAAACCAAGGAACTTTGGATCATACGTGACTTATGGGCACAGGCCTTACGACCTGCTCCCCGGGGCAGCACCGGGGGTCGGTTTATCCACCGAACCTTGGGCATTCCCTTGGTAATCCTTCCCATCCGCGCCGTCCAGTGGTCCGGCTGCCGCACCCTTCCCCGGTGTCGGCAACGCAGCGCTCTGATCGGCGGCGCGGAAGAAAGTGTAGGACAGCGTGATGGTCTTCACATCGGCCATTTCCGGATCGTCGGCCATGGCCGGATCGACATAGAAATTGACCGGCATGTCGATCGACTGTCCGGGTTCCAGCTTCTGCTCGGTAAAGCAGAAGCACTGAATCTTATTGAAATACTGCCCCGCCTTCTCCGGCGTGACATTATAGGTCGCGGTGCCGATAACGGCGCGATCTTCCAGGTTCTTTGCCCGATAGGCGATGGTCATTGCCTCTCCCACATGCACATCAACCGCATGCGTGTCGGGCTTGAAATCCCAATTGATGGAATTGTTCACGTCGGCATTGAACCGCACCGTGACCACCCGCTCCAGCGCCTTGTCGGGCGCCTTCTGGGCCACCATCGTCGTGCCACCAAAACCAGTGACCCGGCAGAACAGGTCATAAAGCGGGACCGAGGCAAAAGACAGGCCGACCATGCCGGCGACGACAACGCCGAGTTTCACGGCCGTACGCGTGTTGCGCTGACCAAGATTGGTCTGACTGTTGGGCTCTGGGCTCATGGGAAATTCCCTCCGCTCATCCGCACCATGGCCACCACATAAATGATGGCAACGAAAGCAAACAGGGCCGCCAGAACGGCGAGGTTCTTACCGCGCTGCCGGCGATGCTGCTCGGTATCGCCGCCATGCTTACGGGCCGGGCCCTGGTTCTGCTGATCGGTCATTGTCCTGCCTCCCCGCTTAAACCGCCAGATGTTCGCCGATTAAAATCGCGAACAGCAGGAACAGGTAGAGGATGGAAAAAGCAAACATGCGCTTGGCCGGCTTATGATCCTCGCTGCGCAGCACCTGGACGGCATAGGCGACGAAGGCCAGCCCCAGGATGGTCGAGCCCACCAGATAGGTCAGACCACCGATACCCAGGAAATAGGGGCTGATAGCCAGCGGCAGCAGGATCAACGTGTAGATCAGCATCTGCTTCTTCGTCTCACGCTCACCGGCGACGACGGGCAGCATCGGCACACCGGCATGCTGGTAATCCAGCTTGCGGAAGATGGCCAGCGCCCAGAAATGCGGCGGGGTCCAGAAGAAGATCAGGGCGAACAGCACGATGGAAGCAAGCGACACATCACCGGTCACCGCAGCCCAGCCGATCATCGGGGGGAAAGCCCCGGCGGCGCCGCCGATGACGATGTTCTGCGGCGTCCGCCGCTTCAGCCACATCGTGTAAATGAAAATGTAGAAGCCCGACGCCAAGGCCAGCAGGCCGGCGGCAACCCAGTTCAGGGCCAGCCCCATCAAAGTAACGGAGGCGATGGTCAGGATGATGCCGAAGGCCAGCGCCTCATCGGCGGGGACCAGACCTTGCGGGATCGGCCGCTTGGCCGTGCGATCCATCATCGCGTCGATATCGCGGTCATACCACATATTGATGGCGCCAGCGGCACCAGAGGCCAGCGCGATGCAGAGCACGGCAACCAGGGCCAGCACCGGATGCAGGTGACCAGGGGCCACCACCATGCCGGCGACGCCGGAAAAAACGACCAGCGACATGACGCGCGGTTTCAGCAGCGCAACATAGTCGCGCACTGTGCCGCTCGACACCGGACTGTCCATGATCTCGGGGGCGATCACGCTGTCGGTCATGATGATGGTCTCTTCACACGCTCAAAAGGAACTGAAC
>JAEMSB010000634.1 GCA_016463045.1 Niveispirillum sp. | reverse complement strand
GCCGAACGCGCCGACGCCGCCCGCCCAGGCCTGCCAGCAGCGTGAACAGCCGGGCGGCGTCGGCGCGTTCGGCTTCCGTCCAGCGCTGCGGGATGCCCTGTCGGAAACGGTCGCGCAGGTGCCGGGCGGTCGTGTCGTCATCGGCGCCCAGCAGGGGGCGGATAGCGGTCCAGGCATCATCATCGCGTGCCAGGACATCCTTGGCCTGCCGCGTCATCGTTGTGAAGGCGGTCAGGGTGGCTTGGTTGCGGGCGGCCCAATCGGCGCGGAAGACATAGCCCAGGGTCGGCACTTCGGTGGCCAGCCCCAGGTCACGCGCCAGATCGGCCACACCCGCCAGTTGCCGCATCCCCGCCGCCTCCAGCCGGGCCGCGTAGTGCCAGTAGGTGAGGATGGCATCCAGGCGACCGGATTGAAGCTGCTGCGACAGAAGCGGTGGGGCCGCGAAGATCGGGCTGGCCGCCTCTGCCAGATCGATGCCATGGCGTTGTGCGGTTTGCGCACGCAGCAGCAGCCAGCCCTTGTCCACCGGGCCGCCGGCAACGCCGATGCGTTTGCCGGCCAGATCGGCGGTGGTCCGGATGGTGCTGTCAGGCGGCACGATGATGGCGCCGACGGCGCAGGAATAGGGGATGAAGGACAGGTCAATACCCGCCGCCCGCTGCCGCGCCACCCACAGCCAGTCGGATGCGATGATATCAACGCCGCCAGCCAGCAGGGCCACCTGCGTCGCCTGCGTGCCGGTCAGTTCCTGCACCGAGAGCGACAGGCCGGCAGCCCGGTCCAGCCCCCTGGCGCTGGCCGTCGCCATTTCCCATTGCACCGTGCCGAAGGGCAGCAGGCCCAGGCGCAACGGCGATGCCGGGGCCGCGCCCGCGGGCAAGACCGCCAGCGACGCGGCACTCGCCAGGAAGGTCCGGCGGCAGACATTGATGGCCATCGCTTCCTCCCGGGGAAGTCATTCTCATTGGTCCCCATGCTACGGCCCCGGCGGGAGGGGCCATATTAGACCAAGGAAGGATGGGGGTGCCGCCTGCCCGGATGCCGTCGGGGGCCTGCATGGGTGTGCGATGATTTCATTGCTCCAAAGTTCAATGAACCAACGTCCAATACCGGGCCTTATCACCCATCCCTAAAGTGACGGTGCGAAATCTTCGCCAAATCACCTGGGTTTTTGAACGTGCCGGAAATATTCGCGGCGCGAAGGGCTGAGTTCTTGTCCGCCAAGGCGGTCCAATCATCATGTGGGAGGGAGAAATGCGTCTGCGCAATGTTCTGCGGCTGGGTGCGTGCGGCCTGGCGCTGGGCCTGGGTCTGGTGGGATCGGCGTCTGCCGATACGACGGATGAGCTGCTGAAACAGCTGAGGGCCAAGGGCATCCTGACGGAACAGGAATTCCAGGCCCTGTCCGCCCGCCGTGCAGAGGAGGTGAAGGCCGCCCCCACACCAGCCAGCGGCAAGGTGCTGGAAGCCGCCGATACGGGCGTGGGCTTCAAGGTCGGGGCCGTGAATGTGCAGATCTCCGGCTCGGTCAACGGCTTCTATGTCAGCGACAATGCCGACAAGCCCGGGGCGACCAAGAATGTGGTCGGCGGTCTGGCCAGCGTGGGCGGCAATGACACCAGTTCGGTGCGCAACGGCCTGCTGCCCGGATTCCTGAAGTTCGATGTGACGACGCAGCAGGCGGGCTGGGATGTGGGCGCCCATTTCGGCATGTATCCCGGCATCAACAGCGTCAGCTGGGCCGGCGGCGCCAATTCCGGCGGGTCACCGACGGCGCTTTCCACCTCGGGCATCGATTTTCGCCAGACCTTCCTGACCTTCGGCAAGAAGGGCTTTGGCGAGATCAAGATCGGCCGTGATATCGGGCTGTTCGGGGCGGATGCCATCCTGTCGGATGTCACGCTTCTGGGCGTAGGCACGGCGGCGGGCAATGCCACCCCTTCCAACACCTCGCTGGGCCGTATCGGGTTGGGTTACATCTATACCGATTTCCAGCCGCAGATCACCTACACCACGCCGGACATGAACGGCTTCAAGCTGTCGGCGGGCATCTTCCAGCCGCTGGCCACCGCCGGCCAGAACGAACTGAACGACACGCCCGGCTTCCAGGCCAAGGCCTTTTACGAGGGTAAGGCGGGGGCCGTGACCACCAAGCTGTGGGCGGGCCTGCTGACCCAGGATCATGACCCGGCGGTTGCCGGCGGGCCGGACTACAAGGGTACCGGTTACGATGTCGGGGCCAAGGTCGGGTTCGGGAATGCCAGCCTGCTGGGCTACTACTATACTGGCGAAGGGATCGGGACCACCGGCCTGTTCATCCTGTCCGCCGATGCGCGCGGCAACAAGCGTGACAGCGATGGCTTCTATATCCAGGGCAGCTATGTCATCGACAAGCTGACGCTGGCCGCCTCCTATGGTGAAAGCCATCTGGATCTGGCCAAGGGGGAGGTGAACCCGACCCTGCTGGACACCAACAAGTCCTGGGTGGGCACGGTCCATTAC
>JAEMSB010000633.1 GCA_016463045.1 Niveispirillum sp. | reverse complement strand
GATTATATAGGCCGCTTGTTTTCAAGGACCCGTCCCCATGACCAAGCAGACCCATTCCCCCGCCGCCGCGCCCAAGGTCGGCATCGTCTCCCTCGGTTGCCCCAAGGCACTGGTGGATAGTGAACGCATCCTGACCAAGCTGCGGTCGGAAGGGTATGAGATTTCCGGCTCCTATGACGGGGCCGATGTCGTGCTGGTCAATACCTGCGGCTTCCTGGACAGCGCCAAGGCCGAGAGTCTGGAAGCCATCGGTGAGGCCATCAAGGAAAACGGCAAGGTCATCGTCACCGGCTGCCTGGGCAAGGAAGAAAGCCTGATCCGTCAGAACCACCCTAACGTCCTGGCCGTGACGGGTCCGCACCAGTATGAGCAGGTGGTCAGCGCTGTTCACGAGGTGGTGCCGCCGCGGCATGACCCGTATCTGGATGTGGTGCCGCCGCAGGGCCTGCGCCTGACGCCCCGCCACTACGCCTATCTGAAGATTTCCGAGGGCTGCAACAACCGTTGCACCTTCTGTATTATCCCCTCCATTCGTGGCGATCTGGTCTCCCGCCCCGCCAACATGGTACTGGCCGAAGCCGAGGCGCTGGTAAAGGCCGGGGTGAAGGAAATCCTGGTGGTCAGCCAGGACACATCCGCCTATGGCATGGACACACGCTATGCAGAGAGCAAGTGGAAGGGCCGCCAGGTCCGCGCCAAGTTCATTGATCTGGCCCGCGAACTGGGTGACCTGGGCGCCTGGATTCGCCTGCACTATGTCTATCCCTATCCGCATGTGGACGAGGTGATCGGGCTGATGGCCGAGGGCAAGGTGCTGCCCTATCTGGACATCCCCTTCCAGCATGCCGCCCCCAACGTCCTAAAGGCCATGAAGCGCCCGGCCAACACCGACAAGGTGCTGGACCGGATCAAGATGTGGCGCCAGGGCTGCCCCGACCTGACCTTGCGCTCCACCTTCATCGTGGGCTTCCCCGGTGAGACGGAGCAGGATTTCCAGTATCTGCTGGACTGGCTGACCGAGGCGCAGATCGACCGTCTGGGCTGCTTCAAGTATGAGCCGGTAGAGGGTGCGCCCGCCAACGAGATCCCCGGCGCCGTTCCGAAAGAGGTGCAGGAGGAGCGCTGGAACCGCCTGATGGCCCATCAGCAGGAAATCAGCGCCACGCGTTTCGCCACCAAGATCGGTCGCGAGATGGATGTGCTGATCGATGAGGTCGACGAGGAAGGGGCCGTTGGCCGCTCCTGGGCCGATGCCCCGGAAATCGATGGTGCCGTCTACCTTAATGACGAATTCAAGGTGAAGCCGGGCGATATGGTCCGCGTGAAGATCGAGGAAGCCGACGAATACGATCTGTGGGGCAGCGTCATTCGCTGATTTCTTTTACGTCCCTTTAACCAGGCCATTGATTTTCCTGTCTGGTTTGTTCGATAGGTTGGAAAAACCTATCGGACAGGGGATTTAAATTGCAGGGTTTCGACCTTTTCCTGGGTGCCCCGGCGCTGATCCAGCTTCATGCCGTGCTGGCAGCCACCGCCATCATCCTGGGCGGCGTACAGTTCGCCATGCCCAAGGGTACGCCGACCCACCGGCTTCTGGGCCGCATCTGGGTGGCCTCCATGGCCACCGTGGCGGTGTCTTCCTTCTTCATCCACGAAATCCGGATGTTCGGGCTGTTCAGCCCCATCCATCTTCTGTCGGTGCTGACGCTGATCACGCTATGGCAGGCCATCCGTTTGGCTCGGCGAGGCGATTTCGCGCGCCACAAGAAGGCGATGGTGCGGCTTTACGTTCTGGCGCTGCTGATCACCGGGGCCTTCACGCTGTTGCCTGGACGCCTGTTGTATAAGGTGTTCTTCGGCGCATAAGCTTGATCGGGGACTACTCGTCCCCGATCCACACATTGGCAGCCAAAAGGCGCTGCGCCCCTTCGCGCAGCTCGTCATGCAGGTGCCGGACCTCCGCCACGACCCGTTCTTCCAACTGGTCCAGCTTACGGCCACGATGGGCATGCAGCAGGCTGCCCAGCTTCTTGGCCGTGCGGGACAGCGGCGCGAAGGAACGACCAACGCCCAGGACCTCGTCCCGGTAATCCGGCTGAAGCACATTGGGGTACAGCCGGTCCATGCGGTCCAGCGCCAGGGTCAGCTGGGTACGATTCATCAACCTGCCCTCAGTTCCGGATGACTGGGCGCCAACGCGGCGGCTTGCCCCCCGCCTGGTCTGTCTTGGCCTCTGCCGCCTGAACGCGCAGCGACCCTGGTGATGGCGAGGTTGGCACGGCAGTCGGGGCCGCCTGACGGGTGGTCAGCGACCTCAGCCAATAGATATGCGCGATAGCAACAACCGCACCGACGGGAATGGGTGCAGCCACCAACAGCATCGGGTTCTGCTCCGCGATAGACATGGCCTGCGGCAGGCTGCGCAGCACCTCCCCCACGATGGAGGCGGCACCGACGCCCGAAAGGGCCGCAAATATCAAGCCTACCCTGCCTGACAGAAAACCCT
>JAEMSB010000141.1:1579-9198 GCA_016463045.1 Niveispirillum sp. | reverse complement strand
GTGCAGGTGCATGACCAGTTGCACCGCATGGGCCGCCTGACCCTGATGCGCGCGGCGGAGGGGGATGCCCCCGATTACGCCACCTATCAGGCCGTTCTGGACAAGTTTGACGAGTTCATCCAGCAGTGCCGGCGCATCGAACGCGCCCTGTCGGTGGCGGGCAGCGGCATCGATCCGCTGACGGGCCTGCGCAACCGCACGGGGCTTTCCGAAGAGGTAGCGCGCGAGTTGGCGCGCTTTGCCCGTACCGGGCAGCCCTTCTGCGTGGCGCTGTGTGACTTGGACAAGTTCAAATCGGTGAACGACACCTATGGGCATGAGGCGGGCGACCGGGTCCTCGTGGCCGCCGCCGGCTGCCTGACGCGCGGCATCCGGGCCATTGATGAGGCCTTCCGCATGGGAGGCGAGGAAATCTTGATCCTGCTGAAAGAAACCCATCTGGCCGAGGCGATGGTGGTGCTGGAAAGGCTGCGTGCCGATCTGGCGGCCACGCCGGTGCAACTGGCCGACGGGCAAGTGCTGCGCGTGACGGCCAGCTTCGGTGCGGCGGAGGTGACGGGGGAGATCAGCGTGGATGCCCTGGTCGATCGGGCCGACCAGGCGCTGTATGCCGCCAAGCATGGCGGAAGGAACCGGGTGGAGGCGTGGAAGCCGACGGCAGAGGCCGCCGGCACACCCGCATCACCGAACCAGCTTGGCGCTGGCGGGGCAGTTTGACTTAACGCTGGCGCTGCAAGCGCGCGGGTCCAGATCGCGGCTGAAACACATCATGACCTCCACCACCTGACCCTGCTTGTTGCAGGAAGGTACGATCCCGCCCGCAGGGAAGCTCTGCCCACTGGCAGCGAGGGTGGAAACCAGCGTGCTGACCGATTCCTGCAAATTAGCCGGCGGTGCGCGCAGCCTGTCCGGGAGGTTGATGCGGTCATAGGTGGCGCGAAGGTCGGTGAAATATTCTTGAACCGTACGACCGCTGCAGGTGCCGTGTTTCTTCCATTCATGGTTCATCAGCCCTTCGCTGGGCATAATAGGGAAGGTTTCTGTCACGATATTCTTGGGAACATCGGGAGAAACCGCGCAGCTGGCCGGATAGCCCTGGTCATATTGCGGCCACAGGCCATGAACGACGAAGCCGTAATTCTTGTCCTGGCCGCACTGATCCGCCGGTGCTTGCGCCCCCTTGGACGCACAGAAGGCAGGCGACCAAGACAGGGTGAGGACGTAATAGTCGAAGACGCCCGGCTTGCCAGGATTCTGCGCCTGTACGGAACCCACCGCCCCAAGGGCAAGCGCCACCATCAGACCAAAGCCCGCAAAAGCGCCAGCAGCACGCGTCAAAACCATCACCCCATCCCCCCATAGACGTATCAAGGCATATGCAATATGCCTGCAAAGGGAGAACTTTCAACACCTAAGGATCGCAAAACCCGAAACCTGCACCCGCAGGATGGGAGCAGCCGGCAAACCTTACTGAAGCACGATCACCGGGAACATGTTGGCGCGGATGGACTTGTCCAGTTCCACATCCAGGTCACCGGCCAGATCGCGGACTAGGTCGGTCATGGTCTTTTCCCGCTGGGCCAAGGTCACATCCTCGGCCACGGTGGTGGAGCGGGCGACGGCGCCAGACACGCTGCCGGTGAAGCCGCGCGAGGTGCCTTCCACCACGATCTCGACCTGCAATTTGCCTTCATATTTCTGCGACTGGTCCTTGGTGAACCAGCCCTTGATGCCCTTGGTGCGATCCAGTTCGATCTCCTTGACCGAGGCATCCTTGATGATCACGCGGGCCTTGCCCTGCGGCCCGCCAGCCTTCAGACGGGTGGAGACCCAGAGGCGGACAGCGTCAGATGGGGTCAGCGGCAGTTCATGGTCGATATTGGGCGGGGCCATGGGGGCCGCATAGGCGCTTTCCACCTCAATGCTGGCCACATCCAGCACAATCGGCTCCCGGCCTGAGAAATCCACGATGGCTTGGGCGGCAACAGGCGTGGCGGCCAGCAGCGGGGCGGCGAGGGCAAGCGTCAGCAGCGAACGGCGCAGCATGATGGGTTCCTGTTCTTGGTGTCGGACAGCGCGGCAAGACAGCATGCCTGTGCGCCATGGCGGTTTCATGGCGCGCATCCTGCCTTTCTGTTGGGCAGCGGGCAAGTGTGCAGCGCCGACGTTGGGGCGGATCAGGCCAGCGCGTCGATGGCGCTGCGTTCCAACTCATCCTGGGCGCGAATGGTGGCCAGATTGGCCTGGAAGGCACGAAGCGATGAAATCTGGTCAACCCGCTCGGTCACGGGATCGACATTGGGGGCGGCGACCAGCCCCTGCTCATTCGCATTCGTGCTGTCGGGCTGATATTCCGGGATATAGGCCGGGGTGGTGGGCCGGGCGACGACGCGCGTCCCCTGCCCCTGACCGTTGGCACCCGTTACCGCCGTCTGGCTGACGCTTTGCGGCTGAAAGGCCTGGGTCTGGCCGGGCTGTACCGTGCCGTCCGCCGCCGGGATAGCCCCCGTGCTGCGCTGGTTGGCGACGTTGTTGGCGCTGTTGGCCAGACGCTGCGTCTGGGCCAGGGCGCCGGACAGGGCCGTGCCGATGCTGCCGATGGACATGGTTGCACCTTTCTCCCACGCGCCGATCTTCGCGCCAATCGCCCATGCGGGCAAGAGGTCGGAAAGCATAGGTACCCCAAAAGCAACGGCCGGTCCCTGTTGACTGGGACCGGCCGCACCTGGACCACTTGGGATTAATCAGGCGGGATAAGGCCCGCCCTTTATCAGAACGCGTAGGTCAGGGTCGCAACGAAACGGCCATCGCCCAGCGGAGCGGCGCCCTTCACGTCGGTGTCGGTGTACTTCAGGTCCAGCACGAATGGCTCGAACTTCACGGCCACGCCGCCGGTGTAGTCCTGATAGTCGGTGCCGTTATCCAGCTCATTGAAGCCGATGGCGCCATAGACGGACACAGTGTCGGTGACAGCAACGGAAGCGCCGCCCGCGAAGTACCAAGCGTCACCACCAGCAGCGCCGAAGAATTCCGGCGAATAGTACAGCTTACCGGTCAGCGTGACCTTGTCGATGGCGTAGGCCAGATCCAGGCCAGCCTCGAAATAGTCGAACTCGGCGGAGCCGTCGGCACCCGGATAGGTGTAGTAGTAGCCGCCGACCGTGTAGGTCAGGTTATCGACGCTGTTGGTGTAGCCGGCGATCAGATCGACCTCGATATCGGCGTCGGAGCCCAGATCGACGTTCGAGCCCCAGGCGGACACGAAGAAGCCGCTCTCGTGGCTGGCGGTCAGGCCGGCCTGGAAAGCCGGGTCGCTGTCGGTCTGGCTGTAACCGCGGAACACATAGTCGCTGGTGATGGCAGCCGTGCCGGAGAAGGTGAACGGGGCGTCTTCAGCCTGCGCGGCAGCAGCGCCGCCCAGCATGGCGAGGGCGATCGCGGTGGAGGCGAGGAACTTGGAGAAACGCATGAACCACTCCATTATGAGGCATTTATGATTGGGTCCCTGCCCCTATCAGCAAATCTGATGCCAGATAGGGTCGGGCGGTGATTTCACGCAGATTATGGGAGTTTCCAACCGGATCGCCTAGAAGCCGTGCATGCTGCTGTGCAACATTACCTGAAGGTGTTGCAAAAAAAATACGCAGTGGCCCGAATGGTGCACAAAATTCCATCAACTGGCCACAAAAATGCCACAAGCCGCCCTTGCGGGGCGGCTTGCGTCAGGAACTCTACCCGGTTTGAGCGGGCGAAAGATCAGATGTAGTAAGCCTTCAGCGGCGAGAAGCCGTTGAAATTCACCGCCGAATAGGTGGTGGTGTAGGCGCCGGTCGCCATGATCGTCACCTTGTCGCCGATCTTCAGCGAGGTCGGCAGACGATATTCCGCCTTTTCATACAGCACATCGGCGCTGTCGCAGGTGGGGCCAGCCAGGATCACGGCTTCGGCGGGGCCGTCGCGATCGGTCTGGATCGGGTACTGGATGGCCTCGTCCATGGTCTCGGCCAGACCACCGAACTTGCCGATATCCAGATAGACCCAGCGCTTGTCGTCGTTCGCCGACTTGCGGGAGATCAGCACCACTTCCGACTGGATGATGCCGGCATTGCCGACCATGCCGCGGCCCGGCTCGATGATGGTTTCCGGCAGGCGATTGCCAAAATGACGGCGCAGGCTGTCATTGATGGCCTCACCATAGGCCTGGCTGGTGGGCACGTCCTTCAGGTAACGGGTGGGGAAACCGCCGCCCATATTGACCATGGACAGGATCACGCCCTGTTCCTCGCAGGCCCGGAAGATGGCGCCCGCCGTGGACAGCGCGATGTCCCACTGTTTCAGGTCGCGCTGCTGGCTGCCGACATGGAACGACACGCCGTAGGGGCGGACATTCATGCCCGCAGCCTGGATCAGCAGGTCGCGGGCCATTTCCGGCTCGCACCCGAACTTGCGCGACAGCGGCCAGTCAGCCCCCTCGCCCGAGGTCAGGATGCGGCAAAAAACGCGCGCACCCGGCGCATGTTCGGCGATCTTTTCCAGTTCTTCGATGCTGTCGAAGGCGAAAAGATCGATGCCCAGTTCATGGGCGATACGAATGTCACCAGCCTTCTTGATGGTATTACCGAAGGAGATGCGGTCGGGCGTGGCGCCGGCTTCCAGGCAATACTGGATTTCCGGGACGGACGCGGTGTCGAAGCAGGAACCGCTCTCCACCAGCAGACGCAGGATTTCCGGCGCCGGGTTGGCCTTCACCGCGTAGAAGATGCGGCTGTCGGGCATGGCGGTCGCCAGCTTGCCGTAATTGTCGGCAACGACGTCCAGGTCCACGACCAGGCACGGGGTGGAAGGTGTCTGTTCAGCGAAGAATCGGGCGATCTTCTCGGTCATCATGGACTCCGAGGCGGCATGAAGCGGGGGATGTCAGGGGTGAAATGGCTTTTGCCGGACCCGATACGGGTCCGGTTCCGCCCAAGCGTGCCGCGAAACGCAGCCGGCCCAGGCGGGTCAGATACTGGTCATGACGCCAGGAAGGATCGACGCGCCGATGTCGGACGCGCGGACAGAATTAAATGACACAGAGAGCGCAACCGGCCCCCCGAACACAACAACAACCATCGTAGCCTCCAATTCGCCGCCTTGTTTAAGGGACGGACGAGGATACGCGTTACGTCGTTGCATAACCCCACCGGGTTGACGGCTCCGTCCAGTCTTGAAAATGACCATCGGACGGGTGTGGGGGCCATAGGCACGTGCGCTGCGATGAGCGGCTATATAGGGCCGAAGCCCCGGCGGCGAAAGCGGTTTTTTATGTCGGGATCGTGAAAATGCGCATAGGTCGCGTGCCCTGCGCACAAATCACATTTTCGCCACTTTCAGGTCCGACTTTGGTCATGCGGGACTTCCATCTTGCACCTGGGAATGCTGAGGCGACTTGAGACACCCCGTCTTGGCGGACATTTCCAGGCCCCATATGGAATGTCGGCCCGCACCTGTCGGTCCTGCCCCGGATCGGCACCATTTCACGGCCACCGCAAAGCCCCCCGCGGTGGCCGTTTCTTTATCCGGAATCTCTATCCTTCGGCCTGCCCTTTCTGGCATTTTGGCGCCAGCCAGCCAGGAGCCTTATTCCGTGACACAGGGCCAGACCCAATCCACCGATCCGGGACTCGCCGCCCGCCGCCTGACCTGCCTGCGCGGTGAGCGCGTGGTGTTCACCGATCTCGACTTCACCCTGTCCCCCGGCGGTGCCTTGATCCTGGTCGGGCCGAACGGCAGCGGCAAATCCAGCCTTCTGCGCCTGCTGGCCGGTCTGTCGCGCCCGTTTTCCGGCGCCTTGACCTGGAATGGCAGTGATATCGCCCAGGACCCGGACGCCCACCGCGCCCGCCTGCGCTATGCCGGGCATCAGGATGCGGTAAAGCCCACCCTGACCGCGCTTGAGAATCTGTCGGTCTGGGCCGGGCTGGACGGGCTGGACGATCCAGAGGACCGGGCCGGGCGGGCGCTGGCGGCCCTTGCCATGGATCATGTCGCGGACATGCCGGGCCGCTACCTGTCAGCCGGACAGAAGAAACGCGTCAATCTGGCCCGTCTGGCCCTGGCACCGGCGCGTACAGCCCCGCTCTGGCTGCTGGATGAACCGGCAACGGCGCTGGACCGCGACTCGATTGATCGGCTGGCCGCTCTGATCGCCGCCCACCGCCGGGCCGGCGGCATGGTGGTGCTGTCCACGCACAGCGACATGGATGTCGCGGATGCAGCCACCCTGAATCTGGCCGATTTCGGTGCCACTACCGATGACGAGGATGAAAGCCAGGATGAGGCGACCGGGGTGCCCGCATGAGCAGCTTCCTGCGGCTGTTGCGCCGCGACCTGCGCCTGGCCCTGCGCCAGGGGGCAGACGCGGCGATGGCGGTTCTGTTCTTCGTGCTGTGCGTGATCATGTTCCCGTTCGGCATTGGGCCGGAACCAGCCGTGCTGGCGCGCATCGCGCCGGGGGTCATCCTGGTTGCCGCCCTGCTGGCCTCGCTGCTGTCGCTGGACCGGCTGTTCCAGGCGGATCATGAGGATGGCTCGCTGGAGCTTCTGTCCCTGTCTTCCCTGCCGATGGAGGCGGTGGCGGCGGCCAAGATCCTGGCCCATTGGCTGGTCACCGGCCTGCCGCTGATTCTGGCGGCTCCGCTGCTGGCCCTGTTCTTGAACCTGCCTGCTGATGGTTTTCCCATCCTGCTGCTGACATTGCTGCTGGCCACACCCTTGCTGAGCCTGATCGGGGGAATCGGCGCGGCCCTGACCCTGGGGGCGCGACGGGGTGGTGTTCTTCTGCCTTTACTTGTGCTTCCGCTTTACATTCCCGCATTGATCTTTGCCGCCGCTGCTGTCGATTCGGTGCTGACGGGGCAATCGGCCCGCCCGCATTTGCTGTTACTGTCAGGTCTTCTGGCGGCGTCCCTGCCGCTTTCGCCCTGGGGGGCCGCCGCGGCCCTGCGCGCGGCTCTGGAATAGGGGTCCGGAAAGCCAAAGGGCCTGCGTCTTTGCGACCGGATGGTTGCATATCCATTGGAAGTACATCGTCCGCGATTCCCGGCTTGCCCGAAAGATGTGCATCCCTTAAATTCCTACCACCGGCGTCCAGTGCCGGACCTGCGGATGACAATGTCCGCCAAGTCAAAGCCTGATCTCCGCCTGTGCTGCACAAGCAGGCCAAAGGATCGGCGGCACGGCATTGTGACGGGGGGACGGTTTGCTCGGGTTCTTCATGCGCAGCGAACAGGTCATCATCGTTGATGATGACAAGATCAGGTCGGTGACCATCGGTCCCGGCCAGCGCCTGCGCCCTGCCCTTCTGGCCGCTGCCGCCCTGTGCGGCATGCTGGTGGCCAGTGCCGGCTGGATGGTCACCGCCTTCGCCCTGCGTGACAGCCGCGACAGCATTTTTCAGATGGATCAGGGGGCCGCCAATCTGGCCACCCAACTGGCCGACAGCCGCGAACAGCTGTCGCGCGTGGCGGGTGACCTGGACAAGGTGCGCGTGGCACTGGATACGGCATTGGCCGAACAGGCGCGGTCACGCGCCCGCATTGATGCCGCCATGGCCGTCCTGACAGGGGCGGACAAGGATG
>JAEMSB010000141.1:0-1569 GCA_016463045.1 Niveispirillum sp. | reverse complement strand
GCAATGAACTGGCCCCGCTGCGGGTGGATGCCGGAGCTGGCGATGGCCTGCGCGCCGCACAGGAATCGCTGCAACTGATCACCGATATCAGCCAGGAGGCCGCCGCGCGCCGCGCGCAATCCGCCATCGCCGCCCTGTCCCTGGTGCTGGAGGAAGCGGAAGCTGTGCCTTCGTCGCAGCCGACCCTGGCTCTGGCCAGCGAAGGACTGGGCAAGGCGCTGGCGGAGGCGCAGCTTGATGCCCAGCGCGCCCGGCGGGAGGCGGAAAACGCCTGGACCGAACGAAACGAGATGGCGACGGCACTGGCCGCCAGTGAACAGCAGATGACGGAGATCGCCACCGGTCAGGTGGCCCTGCTGAACCGTCTGGCGCAGCATGCCGAGCTGCGCATCGGCGCCATCGAGGGCGAACTGAAGAATACCGGCTTGAACCTGGACAGGGTGCTGCGCGCCATGGGCCAGTCGCCGCGCGGTGTGGGCGGTCCTCTGATCGGCCTGACGGAACTGCCCAATGGCAGCCTGCCCGCCGCCGCCCAGGCCGCCTTGAACCAGCTCGAGTCGCGGCTGGACCGGCAGGCACGGCTGCGCGCACTGGCCAATTATCTGCCGCTGACCCCGCCCGTGGATAATTTCTACGTTTCCAGCGGTTTTGGTGGCCGCCGCGATCCCTTCACCAGCCAATGGGCCGCGCATGAGGGGCTGGATCTGGTGGCCAAGGAAGGCTCCCCCGTCACCCTGCCCGCCGCCGGTCGCGTCGTCGACGTCACCTATGACGAGGGCTATGGCCATATGGTGGAGGTGGATCATGGCCTGGGCATCCGCACCCGCTATGCCCACATGAAGAAAATCATGGTTAAGAAGGGCGAAATGCTGGACCCTGGCCGTCAGGTCGGGACGCTGGGCGACAGTGGCCGCAGTTCCGGCCCGCACCTGCACTATGAGGTGCTGGTGGAAGGCAAGCCGGTGGATCCGCTGCGCTTTATGGAAAGGGGTCGGCATGTTTGCGAAGGTTAAGGAACGTATCGACAGCACCGCCAAGACCGCCACCCGCCCCAGCGGCGGTGGCAATGGCGGCGGCTCCGATCGCCCCATGCCCTCCATCGTCAGCCGTGACATGCGGGTGACGGGCAATCTGGATACGCCGGGCGAGGTGCATGTCGAAGGCATCGTCGATGGCGACATCACCTGTGCCAAGCTGACCATCGGCGCCACGGGCGCGGTGAACGGCCATATCATGGCCGGAACCGTGCGTGTGCATGGACGTGTGCAGGGAGAGATCAACGCCGAAGAGGTGTTCATCCTTAACGGTTCCACCGTTCAGGGGGACGTGATCCAGACCCTGCTGGAAATCGCGCCGGGTGCCAGCTTCGAAGGCGCCATACGCCGCCGCGCGGTCGCCGCCCCTACCGCCATGCTGGCCCCGCCACCCGTTGAAGCCGAACCGGCGGCAGAGGCAGAACCCTTGCTGCTGGCCACCGAACCGGTGGAGGCGGAAGCCGAGGGGGCCGTGGCGGAAACCCTGTCCAGTGCCACTGCCGACGAACCGCCCGCCCCCGCCAATAGCGGGGAT
>JAEMSB010000632.1:454-2509 GCA_016463045.1 Niveispirillum sp. | reverse complement strand
GGCGACGCCCTGCCCACCTACCGCGCGCATAATGAACAGGGCATGGCACATGCCGCCATCGCCTTCGCTAAGGCCAGCAACCGCCGCCGGGCCATGGTCTGCACCAGTTCCATCGGCCCCGGCGCCACCAACATGGTGACGGCGGCAGCACTTGCCCATGTCAACCGCCTGCCGGTGCTGTTCCTGCCCGGTGATGTCTTCGCCAGCCGCCGGCCCGACCCGGTGTTGCAGCAGGTGGAAGATTTCGGCGACGGGACCGTATCGGCCAACGATTGCTTCCGGCCCGTCAGCCGCTATTTCGACCGCATCGTGCGACCGGAACAGTTATTGGACGCGCTGCCCCGCACCATGGCGGTGCTGACTGATCCGGCGGATTGCGGGCCGGTGACGCTGGCCTTCTGTCAGGATACGCAGGCCGAAGCCTATGACTGGCCCGAACGCTTCTTTGAGGAACGCGTCTGGCATTTCCGGCGGGTGGAGCCGGGCCCGCGCGAACTGTCACTGCTGCGCGACCGGTTGGCCAAGGCCGAACGGCCCCTGATCATTGCCGGTGGCGGGGTGCATTATGCCGGGGCGACCGGGATATTGGCGGATTTCGCCCGTGCGACCGGCATTCCGGTGGCGGAGACGCAGGCCGGCAAGGGCGCCTTGCCCTGGGAGCATCCGGCCAATCTGGGCGCCATCGGTGTGACGGGCAGTGAGGCTGCTAACAAGGCGGCGGATGAGGCAGACCTGATCATCGGCGTCGGCACGCGTCTGGCCGATTTCACAACGGGGTCGCGCCGCCTGATCCATAATCAGGGCCGCGATCTGGTGCAGGTGAATGTCGCCGCCTTCGACGCGCACAAGCATGGTGCCCTGCCGGTGGTGGGTGATGCGGGCCGGGTTCTGGAGCTGCTGACGGCGGGTCTGTCCGGCTGGACCGCACCCGGTGGCTGGGTGGCATCCCTGACCGATGCCCGCGCGGCCTGGGATGCGCAGGTGGAAACCGTGACGGCCCCGCCCGCCGGCCCCGGCCTGCCCACCGATGCGCAGGTGATCGGCGCGGTGCAGCGGTCAGCTGCCGATGACGCCATCATGGTCTGTGCTGCCGGTGGCCTGCCGGGTGACCTGCACAAGCTGTGGCGGGTGAAGCTGCCCGGCGGCTATCACATGGAATATGGCTATTCCTGTATGGGGTACGAAATTGCCGGTGGTGTCGGCGTGGCCATGGCGCAGCCGCAGCGGCCCGTGCATGTCATGGTGGGCGATGGTTCCTACCTGATGATGAATTCCGAACTGGCCGTGTCGGTCATGCTGGGAACCAAGCTGATCATCACCTTGCTGGATAATCGTGGTTTCGGCTGTATCAACCGGTTGCAGGCGGCAACGGGTGGGGCACCCTTCAACAACCTGCTGGCCGATGCCCGCCACCGGGACATGCCCCGCATCGATTTCGCCGCCCATGCCGCCAGCCTGGGCGCCATCGCGGAAAAGGTGGCGGATATCGCGGAACTGGAAGCGGCCTTGGCCCGCGCGCGTCAGGCCGACCGCAGCACGGTCATCGTGATCGATACCGACCCGCGCCCGTCCGATGCTGGCGGCGGGGCCTGGTGGGATGTGGCCGTGCCGGAGACATCATCGCGTGAGCAGGTGCGCCAGGCGCGCGCCGCCTATCAAACCAAGATCAATGAAGGTCTGTGATCATGAGCATTCGTTTCGGCGTCAGCCCCATTGCCTGGATCAATGACGACATGCCCGAATTGGGCGGCGATACCCCGCTCTCCACGGTCCTGTCGGACACGGCCGAGATTGGTTTTACCGGGATCGAACTGGGCGGGCGCTTCCCGCGTGATCCCGCCGCGCTGCATAACCTGTTGGGCAGCTACGGCTTGGACCTTGTCGGCGGCTGGTACAGCGGCAATCTGCTGACCCAGGATGCCGATGCCGAGATCGCGGCGCTTCAGCCGCATCTGGCGCTGCTGAAGGCGCTGGGCACCGATGTCTTCGTCTTTGCCGAAACCAGCAACGCCATCCATTGCCGCAAGGAAATCCCCCTGAACGACACACCGTCCC
>JAEMSB010000632.1:0-444 GCA_016463045.1 Niveispirillum sp. | reverse complement strand
CCGTCCCTGACGGAGGCCCAATGGGTGCAGTTCGGCGCGCGGCTGACCGCCGTGTCGGATTATCTGAAGGGCCAGGGCATGCGCATGGCCTATCACCACCACCTGGGCACGGTCGTGGAACGGCCAGCCGATCTGTATGCCTTCCTGCGCCATACTGGACCCAGCGTAGGCCTGACCGTCGATACGGGCCACGCCGTGCTGGGCGGTGTCGATCCGCTGGCCCTGCTGCGCGACCATCCCGAACGCGTGGCCCATGTCCATTGCAAGGATGTGCGCAACGATGTCTTCGCCCGCGTGCGCGAAACGGGGATGAGTTTCCTGGATGGCGTGGTGGCCGGCATGTTCACCGTGCCGGGCGATGGCAGCATCGATTTCGGGGCCGTCATGCGTACCCTGGCCGATATCGGCTATAGCGGCTGGGTGATTGTTGAGGCGGAGCAGGAC
>JAEMSB010000140.1 GCA_016463045.1 Niveispirillum sp. | reverse complement strand
TCATTGCGCTGGTCGTCCTGATCCTGGCCGCAGCGGCCACCACGGAGCTGGATTACCTGTTCAACAGCTATTTCGGGGATTTCTGGAAGCGGTGGATATTCCACATCAAATGAGGAAGGGTCAGCGGGCCTGTGCCGCCTGTTTCTTGGGTCGCTTGAACCAGAAGGTCCAGACGGCCAGCGTCCCCAGGACCGCCATGCCCAGACCCGACAGGGTCATCAGCAGACGGTAGGCAAGGCCGCCGACCTTGGCCGCATGCAGGGGATAGACCTTTTGAAAGGCCTGCTGCCCCGCCGGCATGGACAGGGCGTCGCGCATCTCCACCACCCTTCCATCGGCAGGGTCGAACCAGATCAGGGTGCGGCCATTGGGCAGCCATTCATCCTGCTGTTTCAGGCGCAGGCTGATCAGGTCGCCGGGCCGGCGCGGCAGGGCCAGAACCCGGAATTCGGCCCCCGGAAAGCGTGCCTGTGCCGCCGACAGCATAGCGTGCCAGTCGGGGTTATCGGCCAATGAGCCACCCGCCTCCTTGGGTGCCGCCGTCGCGGCCCGCCATTCCTTGGCAGAGCCCAGCGGGCTCAACACGAAATCGGCCACGGGCCGCAAGGTCAGCATGGCGCCCGTCAGGCAGGACACGAACAGCAGCGGGGCCAGAACCACGCCGATATCCCGGTGATGGCGGATGATGGCGGGCCGCGACATACGCGCGGGCCAGAGCTTGAACTGGAACGTACGGCGCAGCTTCCACCACAGGATAAAGCCGGAGATCACGAAGAACAGCCCGACCAGCGCCACGATGCCCAGGAACGTCTCCCCCACCTCACCGGCCAGCAGATAATGGTGCAGGTCGAACAGCCACAGTTCCGGGCGATCCCAGATGCTGTCCCAGGATGCCACGACCGTCCCGGCCTGATCGGCATAGGCACCCGCACCCTTGGCCATGCGCAGCCGGTGCAGGCCGAAACTGTCGCTGGCGAAGATGATGCTTTCCGGGCGGGCCGGGTCGGCGAAAATCTTCCCCACCGCCGCGGCGACAGAGCCGGCATCGCGCACCAGCGCGTCGCCGGCACCGGGGGCCTTGACCCAGGCATCCTTATGCACCAGCAGGGCGCCGGTCAGGCCCATGATGGCCAGGACAAGACCCAGGATGCCGCCGGCCCAGCGGTGGAGAAGATCGAGTACCTTCATCAGAAGCTGTAATCCCAGCCGACGGTCAGGGTACGACCGCGGCCGGCATAATAACGCTGGCTGTCGGTCAGGCGCTGTGTCTGGCTGTTATAGTCGATGAACTGTCTGTCCAGCAGGTTCTGCACCGACAGGGTCACCCCGCCGACGGGCAGTTCATAGCGGATCGAGCTGTCGACCACGGTATAACCGCCGAAACTGGCGAAGGTGGTGCCGCCGCCGACATCGCCCGACAGATAGGTCTGTGCCTGCACCCTGGCGGTGATCTTGTCCAGCGCGTATGTGGCGGCCAGGTTCAGGCGATCGGGCGAGATATTGGCGCCGTCCAGGCGGACATCGACCTTGCCGTCATTGTTGCTGTCGGCATAGCCCTTCAGATGGGCGTAGCCGCCCGACAGGGTCAGGCCGGGCAGGGGCGTCTCATAGGAGAGGTTCAGTTCCAGCCCCTCGATCTCCACCCGCTGTCGCTGCACCTCATACACGCCATTGCGCAGGACCAGAAGCTGCCCTTCCTTTGAGCTGGACCAGAAGTAGGTGGCGCCGCCCTTGAACGGACCATAGTCGCCCTCAATCCCGATCTCCTTGTTGTTGGAGACGATGGGATTGATGTTCAGGTAATTGTCCAGATCGATACCCACCTGGGTGATGGCGCGCGTGATACGGCCCACGTCGGGGACGGTATAGCCCTCAGCATAGGAGGCGTAGGCGCGCAGGCCCTCGACCGGCTCCACGATGACACCTCCATTCCACAGCGTATCGCTGAAGCTCGGGTTGCCGCCTGACACGAAGCGGGAACCGTAGGAAGCCAGTGTCGTATAATCATCAATGGTGATGCGGGCATTTTCCGACCGTACGCCGCCGGCCAGCCGCAGCTTCTCATCCAGCAGCGCCAGATTGAGCTGCGCAAAGGGAGCCAGGCTGCGGAAATCCGTGGGCGGTACCCATTTGCGGCCCGTGGCGATCAGGCGCTGTTCGGTGGTGTCCCAGATGGCGTCAAAGCCGACGGTGCCCGTCAGATCCTCGAACCCCGGCATGGCGCGTTCATAGGCGATCTTGCCGCCTGTCTTGCGCGACCGGTTCTGCGACTGGTCAAAAAGGGTCCCGATGGGGGCCAACCGCACATCCTGGAAGACGGCGGCGGGCGCCGTGTCGCCGCCGAACGTATCTCGTGACCGGTTGAAGAAAATCTGGCTGGTCAGGGTGCCACCCGCCAGATCATCATCGGTCAGAGATAGGGCCACGCTTTCGGTGCGGTTGGCTGCCGGTGTGCCCGGCGGAGTGCCCTTGATCGAGGTGCCAGGCAGCTTGCGGGCGCGGTTGCCGGTGACGGCAACATAGTCGCCATCGCCCTTGAGTTCAAAGCGGCTGGCGATCAGGTCCAGACGCGCGCCCTCCCACACCTCATACCCGAAGCGGGCGAAGACATTGGTGCTGGCGCTGTCCTGGGTTTCGCCCTGGGTGCTGTCCATGCCGATGCGGCGGTCGTTGGCGTCATAGAAGGCGCCGCGCGTTTCATAGGCCGCACCCACGGTGGCATCAAACCGCCCGTCGCGGTGGCTGAGCAGGGCTGCCACCTTGCCGCCCAAACTGTCGCCTTCGAACCCGTCATTGGCGGTGCCCTGGATCAGGACGCGACCGCTATTGCCATCGGCCTTGGGCGCGCTCACGGTCACCTGATTGACGATGCCGCCGGTGCCACCGATGCCCTGCAGCGCGTTGGAGCCGAAGATTACCTCCACCCGATCCACGAAGAATGGATCGATGGTGAAGCCGTCGCGCGACCCGTCACGCAGCGGGGTGGATTGCGGGATGCCGTTGATGGCGTAAAGCGGCGATCGACCGCGCAGCGTTTCCCCGGCCCCCGACAGCTTCTGGCGGGTGGGGGAGAAGGACGGGATCAGGGTGGCAACGGCATCCACGACCGATCCGCCAATGGCGGCCTGCTGTGCCAGATCGGCGCTGCCGATGACATCCACGGTCAGGGGCAGGGCGCTGGCCGGCAGCTTGGTGCGCGCCGCCGTGACGACGATGGCGTCAATATCCTCCTGTGCCGTTGCCGCCTGCTGTGCGGCGGCGGGCAGGGCGATCAGGCTGCTGCTGATCATCAGGAACGACAAGGACTTGCGCATCGAAACCTCTCCTTTTCAAAACGCCGGGACCCTAAGATGCCACACATACAAATGCAACTCATTATCAATGCTATTGATGCAAGTCGGGTTTGATGCTGCGGGGTGCTGGCGGTCGATAGGGGGTGTCATTTGTTGCAAATATGAAATCAAATAAAAACAGCAAATAAATAAATATTAATTCTCGTAAATAAAATCTTCATGTCGCAAATGCCACAGAGGTTAATAATGAATAAACACTGTTACAATTCGCTATTGCAGTAAAATTGGCCCTATACGAGTGTTCCGCCGGTGCCTTGGGGCACATTGACTGAGCGCGCGCCCGCAAGCTTGCCGAACAGAGGCGCGGCCTGTTGGAACAAGGGGACACAGCAACCATGACACTTTCTGATAATGTGCGCGGCTCGGTCCGCTCCCGCCTGCTGCTGGGCGCTGCCCTGGCCGCGGTGTTTGCGCCGATGGGCACCGCCCTGGCGCAGGATGCGATCGAAGAGATCGTTGTGACCGGTTCGCGCATTGCGCGTCCCAATGATACCTCCACCAGCCCCGTCTATTCGGTCGGCGCGGCCGAGATCGACGCGCTTCAGCAGCCGGAAGTCGAGAAGATCTTCCGCATGCTGCCCGTCACGGTTCCCGGCGACGGCCAGAACACTAATAACGGCACCGCCGGCGCCTCCACCGTCGATCTGCGCGGCCTGGGTGCCCAGCGCAACCTGATCATGATGGATGGCAAGCGCGTCACGCCGTATAATTTCAACGGTCTGGTCGACGTCTCCACCATTCCGACGGCCCTGATCGAGCGTGTGGATATCGTCACCGGCGGCGCCTCCGCCGTGTATGGTTCGGACGCCATGTCGGGCGCCATCAACTTCATCATGAAGGATGATTTTGAAGGCGTTGATGCCAATTACGACTATTCCGTCACGGGCGAGGGGGATGGCCACATCCATTCCGCCGACGTGACCGTCGGTTCCAACCTGGCCGATGGCCGTGGCAATGTCGTGCTGGGCATCAACTACTCACAGCGCAAGGGCGTGCAGCTCGGCTCCCGTCCGCTGGGTCAGCTGGGCATCGCCACCGCAACGGGTGCCAATTACCAGAACTTCCTGGATGGCAAGGTGCCGGACCCTGCCCCGGCGGGCTGCGGTGGTCCGAATTCCGTCGCGGCGGGCGGTTCGCCGACCACGCTGCCGTCGCGCGTCACCATCGCTGGTGGCCCGGCCCTGGGTCAGTTCCGCGACGATGGCTCCATCGGCGCCAACTGCTCGGTCTTCAACTTCAACCCCTACAACTACTACCAGACCCCGCTGGAGCGTTTCGGCGGCTTCGCGTCCGGCCATTACGAGATCAACGAGCATGTTGAGGCTTATGGCCGCTTCTCTTATTCCAGCACGAAGAACACGCAGCAGGTCGCCCCGTCGGGCATTTTCGGCACCACCTTCTTCGTGCCGCTGAACAACCCGTATCTGACCGGTGCTGCCCGCCAGACCATCATCAACGCCGCCAATGCCGGTCGTACCGCCGGTACCGTGATGACGGGCGGCGTCTTCCCGAACTGGGTGGACGTCAACAATAACGGCGTGGTCGATCAGGCCGACGATATCCGTTTGTCCATCAGCCGCCGCACCGTGGAACTGGGGCCCCGCTCCACCTCCTATGACAACAACGCCTTCCAGTTCCTGACCGGTCTGCGCGGCGAAATCATGGAGGGCTGGAGCTATGACGTGTCGGTGCAGCATGGCGAAAGCAGCCGCACCAACCTGAGCCAGGGCTATACCAACATCACCAATGTCGGCAACGCGCTGAACGCCGTCAGCACCACGGCCTGCCGTGGCGGCCAGGGCGGTTGCGTGCCGATCAACCTGTTCGGTGGCTTCGGCTCCATCACCCCGGAAATGGCGGCCTACGCCTCCGCGTCGGCCATCGACAAGCAGTCCTACTCGCAGACCATTGTCACCGGCTCCGTCAGCGGCCCCATTGAAGGCCTGATCAGCCCCTGGGCCAATGACAGCGTCGCCGTCAGCTTCGGCGCCGAGTATCGCGAGGAGAAGGGCACGCGTACGCCCGACGAATGCTGGAAGCTGGCCCCGGCCTCCTGCCTGGGTGGTGCGGGTGGCAACCTGCGCCCCATCTCCGGCGGTTTCGACGTACAGGAAGTCTTCGGCGAAGTGCTGGTGCCGCTGGTCGCCGGCAAGCCGGGCTTCGAGTCGCTGGACCTGGAAGCAGCCTATCGTTACGCCGATTATGACCCGACCGGCGTCAACAAGACCTGGAAGCTGGGCCTGAACTGGACCCCGATTGACAGCGTCCGTTTCCGTGGTTCGCAGCAGCGTGCGGCCCGCGCCCCGAACGTGGGTGAACTGGCTGCACCGCAGGTCGCAGCCCTGCAGAACGCCAATACCGACCCCTGCTCGGTCGGCAACGCGGCGGCCCTGACGGACGCCACCCTGCGCGCCCGCTGCATTTCCACCGGCATGACGGCCGCCCAGGTTGGTAATGTCGTGGATCTCGCTGCCGGTCAGGTGAATGTGTTCGCCGGTACCGATCTGGCCCGCCTGCCGACCCCGGAAGTGGCCGATACCAGCACGCTGGGTATCGTCCTGACCCCGGATCTGGGTGCGATCAAGAACACCTTCATCTCGCTGGACTATTACAACATCAAGATCAAGGACGTGATCGGCGCCTTCGCACCGCAGGAAATCCTGGACGGTTGCTATGTCGCCGGTGACGCCAGCCAGTGCGCCAAGGTCATACGCGTCGGCGGCACGCTGACCCTGCCGGGTGCGGGTCTGCAGGCCTTCACGACCAACCTGAACTATCTGAAGGCCGAGGGTCTGGAACTGGGCGTCAACTTCAATGTCGACCTGGAGGATCTGGGCGTCGGCGGCGATATGGGCACCCTGATCTTCGCCCTGAACGCTAACTACTACCTGACGCAAGAGTCCAAGAGCTCTGACCAGACCCCGGTCCTGGACTGCGTGGGCCGCTTTGGCACCAGCTGTCCCGGCGCCGTCGGCGCCGGTGGCGTCGGCAGCCCGCTGCCGGAAATCCGCTGGGTTCAGCGCATGAACTGGAATCTCGGCGACTTCACCATCGGTTACACCTGGCGTCACCTGGGTGGGGTGGAGATCGAGGAGCGTCAGAAGGCCACGACCTTCGACAAGTTCGAGAAGATCAAGGCTTACAACTACATCGACCTCCAGGGTTCGTATCAGCTGTTCGAGCAGGTGCGCCTCAGCGCCGGCGTGACCAACTTGTTCGAAAAGGACCCGCCGGTGGTCGGCAACGAAGCGGGCGCTACCTCTGCCAACTCGGGCAACACCTTCCCCAGCATGTATGACCCGCTGGGCCGTGTGTTCTCGGTTGGTGTGAACGTGCGCTTCTGATCCCTGATGGACGGGGCGGTGCCGGGTGACCGGTGCCGTTCCGGCCCGTCAGGATTGACATACCCCGGGCGCGCAACCCGACCGGTCCCATGCGGGACTGGCCGGGTTGCCGTCATTTCGGATATCATTATTGCAACGCGGCCCGCGGGGTGGCTGAAATGATTGAAAATCACGGTGAAACTTAATTAACAAGGCTGTCCGGCAGGACGGCCACGGCCTGCGGAGTGTGGGTAGCGGGAATGAACCATCTGGCATCCGGGTTCGACATCAATCCCGACCAGGATCTGGTCGTGGGTGATGTGACGATCAGCCCGTCGCTGAACCGGATCGCCATGGGCGACCGCCAGCGCCGGGTGGAGCCGCGCATCATGCAGGTGCTGGTGCTGCTGGTTCGCCATCAGGGGCAGTCGGTTTCCCGCGACACCTTGCTGCATCATTGCTGGGGCGGGGTGTTCGTCGCTGAAGACAGCCTGAACCGCTGCATCTTCCAGCTGCGCCGCGCGCTCCGAGATGTTGGCAGCACTCGTTTGCGCGTGGAAACGATCCCAAAATTCGGATACGCCCTGTTCGTGGATGAAGGGGCGGAGGGTGAGGCTGCACCCACAGCGATACCAGCCCCGGACGGGCAGGAAGCAGCTGTCTTCGCCACCGATACCGATGCCGCCCCCGCAGCGGTGGTTCTGCCGGCGGCTGCGGTGCCGGCCACGGCAGAGGCACGACGCCTGCGTCTGGCGCTGCTTGTTGCGGTGGCGCTGCTGTCGCTGGCCGTGATCGTCCTGGGTGTGGCTTATTGGCGGGCGGATCGGGTGGAGCCGTCGCTTGCCATCCCGGTCTTCGACGTGCTGCCGCTGACCCTGGAACCGGGGATGGACCTTTTCCCCGCCCTGTCGCCCGACGGGGAGATGGCGGCCTATGCCGCCCGCAATTCCTTTGACGATTTCGACATCATCCTGCGGGGCACCGGGCCCAATGGCCGGTCGGTGTCGCTGACCAATACGGCGGATCATGACCGGATGCCCGTCTGGTCGCCCCGGGGGGATGCCATCGCCTTCCTGCGCAGCGACCGCGACTGGAACTGCGCCATCTATGTCATCGCGGTGCCGGTGGGCAAGGAACGCCGCATCGGTGACTGTGTCGGTGATCAGCTGCCCAATCTGGCCTGGCGGCCCGATGGGCAGGCCATCATCTTCACGGGCGTGCCCGATGCCACCGTGAAGATGTCGCGCCTGATGATGATGCCGCTGGAGGGGGGGCAGGCCAGCCTGCTGCCGGTGCCGCCGGGTGGCAATGCCGATGACTGGATCCCCGCCTACTCCCCCGATGGCCGCAAGCTGGCCTTTGCCCGCGCCTGGCCCGACGGCAAGCTGTCGATCATGGTGGTGGATACGCGCAGCGGCAAGGAACTGCACCGGCTGGCCCTGGACAGCACGTCCGTGAACTTTGCCTGGTCCGTCGATGGACGCGGCCTTTACATGACCAATGCCAGCCGGCAGCGGCGCGGCCTGTGGTATGTCGATCTGCAGACCACGCGCTGGCAGCAGGTGATGCCCGGCATCGGCCAACTGGGCCGTCTGGCCGTGGCCAGCCAGCGCGGCAACATGGCCATGGAGATCTACCGTGGTCATGCCGACATCATGGAATTTACCGCCGACGCCCATGAGCGCACGCTGCAGGGGTCCGGCGCCAATGAATATGAGCCGCAGCTGTCGCCCGATGGCCGCGCACTGGCCTTCGTGTCCGACCGCACCGGTGAACCGCAGATCTGGCTGGCCGAGGATGACCGTCCGCCCCGCCCCCTGACCAGTCTGCAAGGCGCCAACATGAACGGCCTGCGATGGTCCCCCGATGGCCGCGCCCTGCTGTTCGTGGCAGAAGTGGCGATGGTCAGCGACCTGTACCGCGTCACCATCTCTGACGAGGCGACGGTGCGGCTGACCCATGACGGGCATGCCAAGAACGCGCCCGTCTGGATGCAAGATGGCCGTATCCGCATTCCCATCCGGGGCGATACGACCTGGGACATCTGGTTGATTGATCCGGCGGGTGCGGCGCCCGTGAAGATCGACGAGAACCGCGACTATATCGACATGTCGACCGATGGTTCCATGCTGCTGGTCGGCAATAGCGGCGGCACCAAGCTGACTTGGACCGCGTTAAAGGGGGAGGGCGGTGGAACGCTGGACCTGCCCGTCACGCTGCGCCGGCGCAATGTTGTGGTCTGCCCTGACACGATCTATGCCGCCCGCGTCAACCTGCCCTCGGCAGAGGTGGTTGCCGTGGACCGCAAGACCGGGGCGGAACGCCGCCTGGGCATGGTGGCCCGCACCGAAGGCCGGGGCCAGATCACCGCCGATTGTGCCAATGGATCGGTGATGATGATGCAGTTCGTGGGTCAGGAATCCGATCTGGTCCTGCTGAACCCTGTCAGGCCCGAGTGATTTTCCGTTGATGCGGTCAGCGCCGAATCTTTCCCTGGTTGCCGCAACGGCATCGGATTTGCCTTAGATTTTCCGAAGGATAGGCC
>JAEMSB010000631.1 GCA_016463045.1 Niveispirillum sp. | reverse complement strand
GTGCATGAAGGGGCCGTCAGCGCGCGCGGTGCCGCCGATGGCGGCTTTGCCGAAGTGTCGGGCAAGGGGAGCCTGCGCTTTGCTGGCACCGCCGACCTGGCCGGGGGGGCGGGCGGCAAGGCCGGTGAATTGCTGCTGGACCCGACCAACATCACCATCGGTGGCACGCCCAACCTGAATGGTGACGGCACAACCGGCGATGATCTGGAAAATGCCGGCGATCTGGACAATGTGGGTGATCAGGGTGCGGTCAACAGTGTGATCACGGCAGGGGCCATCGAGACCCTGTTGAATAGCGGCACCAGCGTCACCCTGGCGGCCAGTGACGATATCAGTATAACCAGTTCCATCGCCAAGACCGGTGGAACGGGTGCCACGCTGACGCTGAATGCCGGGCAGGATATCGGCTTCGCGTCGGGTATCGGGGTCAGTTCCAGCAGCGGTGCGCTGTCCATGAATTTCACTGCCGGCCGGTCCTTCACGGCCAACGGCGGCAGTTTCAGCAGCAATGGCGGAAGCATCACCGTGACCGCCACCGGAACCGGGGCCACGACGGGCGTCAACCTGTCAGGCGCCAGTTTCAGCACGGGATCGGGGACGCTGAGCCTGACCGGCACGGGCAGTGGGACAGGTGTATCGCTGGGTGGTAACAGCACGCTTTCGAGTGGCAGTGGTGCCCTATCCGTGACTGGAACGGCCCAGGGTGGCACCAGCGGCGCGGTTGGCATCCGTCTGGCCAGTGGTGGCAGCGGGTCCATCACCAGCAATGGTGGCAATCTCACCCTGACCGGGACGGGCGCCGGTAGCAGCGGTACGGACAATTACGGTGTGGTCAGCAGCGGCGGCTTCACGGTGTCGTCCGGGTCGGGTGCCTTGTCGGTGACGGCCACGGGCGGGCGCGACAGTGTCGGCATCATGGTCAGTGGCAGCGGCACCTATGGCGGCGGGTCGCAATCGGGCGCCGTTACCCTGTCTTCGGACGGCATGTCGCTTACCGGTGGCACCGTCCAGTCATCGGGCCGCGTCACCCTGCGCACCCGCGGCAACAGCACCAATCTGATCATCGGCGGGACCGACGACACGGCGGGTCTGGCACTGTCCACGGCGGAACTGGGCACCGTTACCGCCGGCATCCTGACCCTTGGTCATGGACAGCATACGGGCACCGTCACGGTTTCGGCCAACCCATCCACGACCGGCATCGGCGCGTTTGAACTGATCAGCAGCAGCCTGACCATTGGCAGTTCCATCGCCAGCCTGTTGCAGACCTTCCTGGATGCCGGCAAGAATGCCCTGGCCGAGGCAGGCGTGGGCGACATTACCGTCAGCAACTCCATTGCCAAATCGGCGGGCGTGGATGCGATCTTGACCCTGCGCGCAGCCCAGGACCTGACCTTCAATGCCGGGATCGGGGCCGGTTCCAGCACGGGCAAGCTGAATGTCGATGCCACCGCTGGATATGGGGGCAGCAGCGGCACCCTGACGGCGGGTAATGGCAGTTTCACCAGCAATGGCGGCGATGTCAGCCTGCGTGGGCGGGACAATTTGGCCCTGACCGGCACGAATGTTTCGGCGGGGGCGGGGACCATTATCCTGGCCGGTGGCGATATCGCCCTGTCTAGCACCAGCATCACCAGTACAGGCCGCGTGCAGCTTCGCCCCTTTGTCACGGGCGGGCAGATGGATGTGGGGGCCACGGGCGCGGGGTCGGGCAAGGCTCATGTATCGCAGACGGAGATCGACCAGATCAGTGCTGGCGTCGTCCGCCTGGGCGCGCTGGATGGCGGGAATCTGGTGATCAGTGATGACCTTTCCCATTCCAGCAATGTCATCGAACTGGCCAGCGCCGGGACGGTGACGCAGAGTGCCGATATCAATGTGACCAACCTGTCGCTGCTGGGCACCGGCGGAAATTATACGCTGACCCGGTCAGGCAACAGTGTGACGACGCTGGCCGGCAATACCGGGTCGGTGGATTTCCGCAGCACAGATGTGTTCAGCGTCGGGACCGTGGCCGGGACGACGGGCCTGACCTTTACCGGTGATGCCAGCCTTTATGCCGCAGCCAGCCTGATCACGCTGGGTCAGGCCGCCACCTATGCCGGGTCGGGGACGGGTACACTGACCCTGTCCAGCGACATTGATGTGACCGTGTCGGCCAATGTCGGCGTGTCGGGGTCGGGCAAGGTCAACATCGTGCTGGCCGCCGATGGCAATGAATCCGGCTCTGCCGGGCGGGTAGCCATCAGCGGCGCCACCCTGTCCAGCAATGGCGGCAACATCACCATCGGCAGCGGGTCGACGCCGGCCAGCCGCGCGGCGGAGGGCAAGTCCGATACCGGCATCGGGGTGAACATCACCTCCAGCACGCTGAACAGTGGGTCGGGCGGTACTATCCTGATCAACGGTGACGGCGCGCCATCCGGCACCAATTCCGGCACGGGTATCGGCATCAATGTCAGCGCCAGTAGCCTGATTGCCGCCGGGGCCGGGACCATCACGTTGAACGGGACCGGGG
>JAEMSB010000630.1 GCA_016463045.1 Niveispirillum sp. | reverse complement strand
TCCCTAACGTGACATGGGCAAGAAGCGTTGCGGATTTAACCCTTTCAGCTTATGAATGAAACCGAAATGACGGGCCGTTTCCTTTAGGGTCCGTTCGACGATTGCGACCGTCCCCCGGTCCCCTGGCGGAGTTGTTCAACCGATGCCCAACGATATCCTGGACCCGCGCAGTTTCCAGCGTCCCGGCCTGCATGGCATTGCCGAAGCGGCGGTTGAAAGCGGGCCCGTCACAGGGGGCATCACCACCATCTCTGCCGAGGCGCGCATCGAAGGCGCCAAGATTTCCCACTGCCACACGCTGCATGTGGCGGGCCGTCTGGTTGATGTCACCCTGAACGAGATCAAGATCCTGGAAATCGCCGAGGGCGGGCATTTCGAAGGCGTGGCCAAGGTCGAACAGATGCGCGTCAATGGCCGCGCAACGGGCACCATCGAAGTATCGGGCATCCTGTCGGTGGGTGAGACGGGGCAGATTGATGGCACCATCCGTTACGGTCGCATCAACATCGCCGATGGCGGCAGCGTGACCGGCACCCTGCAGACCGGTAAGGCTCCGTAATTAGTTTTCCCTCAGGCGCCGGGCGCCCGCATCCGCGGGCTTGGGCTTGAGGCCGCATGTGCTTTGCTGCGGCAGTCGCCGCCGTGAAATCGGTCAAAACATCTGACCGATTGCCTCATTGCGGCTTTGCCACCGCGAATTCCGGCCATTCCCGCGCCACGACCTCTCCGTCTGTGGCCCAGACGTGACAGGTGTCCAGCATAGGCGGGCGGCGGCGGGGCGGCGGGGTTTCGCCGCGCTCGACCATGGCGGCGCGGGCCTTCTTGTCCAGGTCTTCCAGATAGGGGGCAATGGTCTGAAAGGCCGTTGTCGCCACCGGGCCCAGCAGTTCCACCATATGGGTACAGCCTTCCACCCCGCCCAGCCGTTCCTTGACGGCAGCGGTCCATCCGCTGGCGATGGACAGGCCCACCAGCCGCTGAAAATTCTCCGTGATCGACGGGCACATCCGATAGGGTGCTGCATCCGTCACGGCGGCGACGGCCTTCACCGTCAGCCGGTTATCCAGCGTCAGGCGTATCCACATCTCATGGATGGGATCACCGCTGGGCACCGTGCGGCCATCGCGCTGAAAATCATAGGATTTGCGGTCGGTAATATGGCCTTCGATATCCCACAGCCCATCGGCCCGGCGATAGCCTTTGCAGGTCACCTGACGCGTATGCAACGGCTCCCGCGCGGCGTCCGGGGGTGGCAGGGGCATGGCAGGCTCCATGGGTAAGGATGAGGCTGCATCTTGGGCCGGGCCATGGCCGTGGGTCAAGAGGCGGGCTTACGCTTTGGGAAGGGGTGCGATGGGCATGGAAGGGCTACCGCATCGCCCCTTCGCGCCGCCCCCGTTCCGCGTTAAACCTGCCGAAAGCCCTTTTCATCTGGAGCCCTGAACCATGCGCCCCACCGACCGCGTTTTCGTTGCCCTGGATATGCCGGAGATTGAGGGGGCAAAGGCCATGGCGGCACAGGTTGCGGGCCTGGTGGGGGGCGTGAAGCTGGGTCTGGAATTCTTCATGGCGCAGGGCCCCGCCGGTATCCGCGATGTCATCGCGGCGGGCGACCTGCCTTTGTTCCTGGACCTGAAGCTCCACGACATTCCCAATACCGTGGCGGGGGCCGTCCGCTCCGTCGCACCGCTGGCGCCGACATTCCTGACCATCCATGCCGGCGGCGGACCCGCCATGATCCGCGCCGCCGCCGATGCCGCGCGGGAGGAGGCGGAACGGTTGGGTCTGCCCCGTATGCGCACCCTGGCCGTGACGGTTCTGACCAGCCTGTCGGACGATGACCTGACCGCCGTGGGTCAGGCCGTGCCCGCCGCAGATCAGGTGCGCCGTCTGGCCCAGGTGGCCCACGCCAATGGCGCGGACGGTATTGTCTGCTCGCCCGCAGAGGTCGCGCTGCTGCGCCGCGATCTGCCCGCCGATTTCACGCTGATGGTGCCCGGTATACGCCCGACCTGGGCGGCGGCCAATGACCAGAAGCGGGTGATGGGGCCGCGCGATGCGGTCGCCGCCGGTGCCGACCATCTGGTCATCGGGCGTCCCATCACGGCGGACGCCGACCCCGCCGCCGCCGCACGCCGCATCGCAGAGGAACTGGGCGCATGAGTGCGGTGAAGGCCAAGATCTGCGGAATCAGCACGCCGGAGACCATGCAGGCCGCCCTGGATGCCGGCGCGCGCTGGGTGGGGCTGGTGTTCTTTGCGAAATCGCCGCGCAATGTCTCCATCGCCACCGCCGCCGAACTGTCGCGCATGGTCGGCACGGGGACTCGCGTCGTGGGCCTGTTTGTCGATCCCACCGATGACTTTTTGGACGATGTCACGGGCCAGGTGCCGCTGGACCTGATCCAGCTGCATGGGGGCGAGACGCCGGAGCGGGTGGCGGCCATCCGGGTGCGCTTCAACCTGCCCGTCATGAAGGCCCTGAAGATCGGTGACGCCGCCGACCTGGACGCGGCCAGGGCCTATGAGC
>JAEMSB010000139.1:3210-9261 GCA_016463045.1 Niveispirillum sp. | reverse complement strand
TGCGTGCCCCATCATTATGGGGCCTCACCCCTGACCACCGCTGAGGCGGGACAGGCGATGCCCAATCTGGCTCTGGGCAGTCGATCGCTGGGCGGGATGCTGCGGGGGCATGGGGCCGGCTTCCTTGCCCTTTGGTGCCCGCGTGATGGGGAGGGCGGCTTGGGCCGTGCCCTGTCGCACCTGTCGCATGAGGGCTGGCCCCTGCATGTCCAGGGTGTTGGTGCCGATGACCGGCGAGTGCTGGGCATGGCGCCGGGGGAGGTGCTGTTGATCCGCCCCGACCTGCACCTTGCCGCCCGTCTGGCCGATGCGGATGTGGGTCAGGTGCGCCGGGCCCTGGCGCGGGCCATTGGCCGGATATGAAAAAGGGAGGAAACGATAACATGCGCACCACCCCCAACATTCCCGACCCGGATGCCTTTTACGAGGCCTTGCTGGACACGCATGCCGGGCTGACGGCGACGGAAAGCCACGCGCTGAACGCGCGCCTTGTCCTGCTGCTGGCCAATCAGATCGGTGACCAGGGCGTGTTGCTGTCCTGTCTTGAAACGGCGCGGGATACCGCCGCCCACCGGAGGAATGATCCGTGACCAAATCCTTTGCGTCCGCCGCCGACAATATGCAGCAGACCCCGCAACTGGTCGAACTGGCCAGCGGCGTCTATGGCTTTATCAGCGATTTCGACCCGAATTGCGGCTTCGTGGTCGGCCCGGACTATGTCGTTGCCATTGACACGCGGGCCACGCCCGCCCTGGCGCGGGAAATGCTGGCCGCCATCCGCACCGTGACGGACAAGCCGGTACGTTATGTGTTCCTGTCCCATTACCACGCGGTACGGGTGATGGGGGCGTCGGCGTTCGACGGCGCGGCCCTGATCGCCAGCCAGGCGACGCTGGACCTGATCACCGAGCGCGGGCCGGATGATTTTGAATCCGAGGTGCGGCGTTTCCCCCGCCTGTTCCGGGGCGTGGAGGAAATTCCCGGCCTGACTTGGCCCGATCTGGTTTTCGATCAGGGGCTGACCCTGCGTCTGGGGGATCGGGACCTGCATTTCCGGCATCTGGGGCGCGGGCATACGGCGGGGGATTCCATCTGCTGGATACCGGATTGCGGGGTGCTGTTCTCCGGCGATCTGGTGGAAAACCGCTGCGGCGTCTATGCTGGCGACGGTTATGTCGCCGACTGGATAGCCACCCTGGAGCGGTTGCGCCACCTGCCGGCCACGACCATGGTGCCGGGCCGGGGAGCCGCCCTGCGGTCGCGGGAGGCAGTAGAGGACGCGATCACCGCCACCCAGGGTTTCCTCACCATTCTGCGCGACGTGATCGCCAATGCCCATGCGCAAGGGGCCGACCTGAAGGCCTGCTTCAACGCGGCAGAACGGGTCATGACCCCGCTTTATGGTGCCTGGCCGGTCTTTGCCCATGTGCTGCCCTTCGATGTGGCGCGTATGCTGGAACAGTTGCAGGGCGGGGAGCATCCCACCCCCTGGACCGCAGAGCGTGATCAGGCCCTGTGGACCTTGCTGCGGGGCTGATACTGATGCCGGGATCAGACGGGGCGCATCAGGCGCGGCAGGTTGCGCAGGCAGAGCGCGAACAGTTCCGCCTGCGACGCGATACCCAGCTTCTGATAGGCGCGCTTGCGCAGGGTGATGACCGTCGATGGGCGCACGCCCAGGTCGGCGGCGATCCCGTCCGTCTGATAGCCCAGCACGATCCGGCAGCACACGGCCAGTTCCCGCGTGCTCAAGGTTTCGTCGGCCAGTTCGACCAGCCGTTCGACAAAGGGCAGGGTCCGCCCGGCATTGATGTCCGACTGCACGATGTAATGGGCGCAGTGCTGACGCACGATGCTGGTCAGCAGGGGCGTGATGGTGGACAGGAGATCGACCTCCGCATCCGTGAACGTCCCGGCGCGCAGCGAGCGGTAGAAATTCAGGTAGAAGGCCATGTCCGAAGTGCGCCAGATGTAAGACACCTTATCGACGATGCCGACGGTCGTATAGAAACGGCGCAGATAATCCTGCATGGCCACACGGGCCGGGTCGTGCCGACGGAAGATGACCTTGCGGCTGCTGGATATGCGCGACAGTTCTTCGAAATTCGGGTCGAACGCGTGCAGGCCGGCGACATAGTCGCGCCCCAGCGACAGCACCGTCGCCCGGTCCTGCAGGCTGGCCCCGCCCACCTGTTTCAGCCCCGCCGCCTGTGAGTAGCAGAGGATGGTGCAATGGTCGACGGGGATCAGACTTGCCACAGCCGCCAGCAGCGCATCGTCGAAACGGGGCCGGCCAATGGCGGCCACGGCCTCAGACAGGGCGCAAAGCCTGACCGCGACATCCGTCATCGCCGGGCCTCCCGGTGCGGCAGAACCATAAACCGATAAAGCCAGAGGGGGAGATGATGACACTGGAACTGGTGGTGATCGATGTGCAGCCCGGTGTGGCGATGGAAAGCCAGTCGGGGCTGCAGATGCTGCGCCCCCGTATCTATGGCGCCTTCGCCCGGCCACCGGGTGCGCGCACCGCCGCCCTGATCATGCATCCGACCAGCAATTTCATGGGCCATTACCTGCTGGCCCCGCTGGTGGCGCGCGGCATCGCCACCCTGGCGCTGAACTCCCGCTATATGGGTAATGATGCGGTTCTGCTGCTGGAACGGGTGATCCAGGATATGGGGGCCGGCGTCGCCTGGCTGCGCCGGCAGGGGTTTGACCGCGTGGCCCTGATCGGCAATTCCGGCGGTGCGGCCCTGTCGGCCTTCTATCAGGCGCAGGCGGAGAAGCTCACCATCACCGATACGCCGGCCGGCGATCCGGTCGATCTGCGGCCCAATGACCTGCCGCCGGCCGATGGCATCGTGCTGGCGGCCGCCCATCTGGGCCGGTCGCGCCTGATGGATACCTGGATTGATCCCGCCGTGGTGGATGAACATGATCCCATGCCGTCCTGCGCGCAGCTGGACATGTTCAACCCGGACAATGGCCCGCCTTACAGCGCCGCCTTTCTGGAGCGCTACCGCACCGCGCAGCGCGCCCGCAATGCCGGGATCGAGGCCTGGGCGCGTGACCGGTTGAGCCAGCTGCGCGCACGGCCCGATGGCATGCGTGACGAAGCCTTCGTCATCCACCGCACCCTGGCCGATCCGCGCTGCCTGGACCCGTCCATCGACCCCAATGACCGTATCCCCCGCACCAGTGTCTGGGGTCCGCCGCATGCGCAGAACTATGCCGCCAACAGCATGGGGCGCTATACCTCGCTGACAGGATATCTCAGCCAATGGTCGCCAAGCAGCCGGGGCGACGGCCCCGCCAATCTGGCGCGCACCCGCGTGCCGGTGCTGCTGCTGGAATATACGGCCGATCCGTCGGTCTTCCCGTCTGACAACGCCATCTGGGCGGAGGCGGTGAAGGGCCGGCTGCAGCGCCACGCCATCAAGGGCGGCAACCATTATCTCAGCGGCCAGCCGCATCTGGTGGATGAGGTGGCCGACCACATAGCCGGCTGGTGCAACCGGCTTTGACTCAGGAGACAGCGCATGCAGCCCCCCGTTCCCATCCAAGGCCTTCACCATTTCGCCTGGCGCTGCCGCGACGCGGAGGAGACGCGGCATTTCTATGAGGATTTGCTGGGCCTGCCGCTGGTCCATATCGTGCGCAGCGACCATGTGCCCAGCACGGGCGAATATTGCCCCTATGTCCATATCTTCTTTCAGATGCGCGACGGCTCCTACATCGCCTTCTTCGATCTGAGGGATGATGTGGCGGCGGCCCCCTCCCCCAACACGCCGGCCTGGGTCAACCATATTGCGCTCCGCGTCGGCACAGTGGCGGACGTGGAACAGGCCATGGCCCGCCTGAAGGCGGCGGGGGTGGAGGTTGTCGGCATCACCGATCATCACATCATCCAATCCCTCTATTTCTTCGATCCCAACGGCCTGCGTGTCGAACTGACGGCGCAGAGCGTGTCGGACGACTACATGCGGGACGCGGCCAAAACCGCGCATGGCGAACTGGCGCGCTGGGTGACGGAAAAGGCGGCCCTACCCCGTCACAAGCTCCACGAAACGGGCTAGGATGGGACCCAGCGCATCGACGGATGAATGGATCTGGTGGACGGGGCTGATATGGTTATGCCCCTCAAGCCAGTGGAAATCCGGCCATTTGCCCATGGCGGCCACCCGGCGGGAGACCAGCAGGGCCGCCTGACGCTGGAAATCCGCCGGGTCATTCTCCGATACGGTGAACAGGCAGGGCACGCTGGTTTCGGCCAGACCGTCGATGCTGGATTGGGCCGCGAACCGGGAAGGATCGGTGCCGAAATAGGCGTCCTGATAGGGATTGCGGGCCGCGCTGGGCACATCATAGAGGCCCGACAGCATGATGGCCCCCGCAATGGATGTGGCCGCCATTTCCGCAAAGCCTTGTCCACCGACATAGGAGGCGACATGCGCCGCGCCTGCCGATTGCCCCATAAGGATGATGCGGTCCGGATCGCCGCCATGGTTTGCGGCCTCCGCCTTCAGCCAGTCCACCAGCCGCGCCACATCCTGCGCGCCCGCCGGCCACGGATGGGCGGGGGCCAGCCGGTAGGTGGCGATGACGCCCAGCCAGTTCTGCGCCGCCGCCCAGGCGCCGACATTGTTATAGAAAGGCGCACCGGGCGCGCCCTTGTCCCCGCCGATAAAACCACCGCCATGCAGAAAGACCAGCACCGGGCGCCTTGCGTCACCGCCGGCACCGAACAGGTCCAGCCGGTGACGGGCGTCCGGACCATAGGACAGGTCGCGCTGGACGATGGCCTCATCGACTGGCGGCTGTAAGGGGGTGAACAGCGCCGTGGAGCCCTGAATTTGTGCCAACGAGAACGCAGTGCCCAGGGCGCGGATACGGTCAAGGAAGGAGGTTTGCATCACCAAGGGTCCTGCGACTGCACGCTGAAGGGCCGGCAATCGATGGGGGCCGGGGCATTGAACGGGCGCGGCACCATGGTCCGGTCACCCTTCCAGGGGACCTGATCCGCCTTTGTCCAGGCATTTACGTGCAGGCGATGGAATTTCCAGCTTCCATTGCGTTTGACCAGCCGGTCATCGCGCGTGCCGACGCCGAAGATGAAATTGGTGCCGTAATCGGCATTGAACTGAATGATCTGGAAGAAGCAGCGCACGCGCGCCCCTTCCGGACGCGGGTCCATAATGAAATGGTTAAACAGATGCTGCCGCCCGAACCACCAATGCTGCCGGTCGTACCACAGGCTGCGCAGATGGGCGCGGATGGCGTCGCGGCCCTGGGCCTTGCCCTGCCAGAGGTGATCGAACTCCCCATCCTCAGCGAACGTGTCCAGCACCTGCTCCTCGTCGGCCAAATCCAGGCCCCAGGCATAGCGTGCGAAAAGCTCGGTGATTTCGGCGCGATCCTCGGCAGGCATCAAAGCCGGGACACCGCCCGGCCAGCAGACCTCGACCATCGATATCTCTCCTGGAAACGGCCCGCGCGCGCATCCAAGGCGCCGGGCGGAACAGAAGCCAGGGGTATCATCGATTCATTGATAGTTCAATGAACTTTTATATTGAAGGATCAATGATGTTTGAAATTCCTGCTTCGATCCATCTCACGTCTTGACCAGATGGGCCAGCCGTTCGCCGATGCGGGACAGAAGCTCATCCAGCACCACACGTTCCTCCGGCGAGAGATCGACCAGCAGCGATTCATGGAAGGCGACACGTTCCTTCAGCGTCGCCTTGTACAGCTTCTGTCCGGTCTTGGTCAGGTAGAGGATGGGCGTGCGCAGGTCGTTGGGATTCTCCCGCCGCCGCGTATATCCCCGTTCCTCCAGCGAGCGGGCGGCCCGGCTGACCTCTGCGCGGTCAACCCAGGCAAGGTCGGCAACCTGTCCCACGGTGCCACCGTCGGGCATGGTGCCCAGCCGGGCCAGCACGCGCCATTCCGCGTAGGTCAGTTCCCCGCGTTCCGCCAGCCGCCTGATCGTCAGACGGTCGATCACCTTGGCGATCAGGGTCACCCGGAAGGTGGAGAACTGAAGATTGGAGA
>JAEMSB010000139.1:0-3200 GCA_016463045.1 Niveispirillum sp. | reverse complement strand
CATCCCGGCAGCTCAAGCTTGGCGCGGCCCGGCACTGCGTTTTCCGCGCCGGGCACCTCGCCCTCCACTTCGCCGCTGGCCGGGCTCGCGTCCGATCTGGCCTGCCGTTTCATATGTCTTCTTTCATCCCGATCGAGTGTCAGCGATGGCTGATCCGATCCATTGTTAGTTGATCATTCAATGTTATTCCAGCGTTCTGGCAGCGCGCCAGCGCCGTCGGACCGCAATGCCGACATTTTGATGCTACATGCTCAAGAGGGCTGGCGCGAAACCGGGACAGGCGATATTATTGATTCCTCAAAGACTGGTCGGAGCGCGCGGCCCCTTAACCCGTGCGTATACAGGCCGGCATCCCCATCATAAAACCTTGCCGGATCAAGGTCCGGCGCCCTTGAGGGAGGGAGCGCAGCTTCATGTCGGCGTTCGACGTCCAAAACTTTATCGACCAGCGCAAGATCGGTTTTCCGCAATGCCTTGTGCTGGCGCTGACCACGCTGGCCATGTTCATCGACGGGTTCGACATCTTCATGGTGGGCAAGATCGCCCCCGCCATCGCCGGGAATTTCGGTGTCACGCCCGCCAGCATGACCATCGTTTTCGTCCTGCAACAGACCGGGCTGGCCATCGGCGCCTTCGTCATCAGCCCGCTGTCGGACTATTACGGGCGCAAGCGGATGCTGATCATCGCCTTCATCATCTTCGGCGTGCTGACGACGATAACCGTCTTCGCCACCTCGCTGATGATGGTTGCCATCCTGCGCGGCCTGTCGGGCCTGTTCCTGGCCAGCGTCGTGCCCACTACCATGGCGCTGCTGGCGGAATTCACGCCCAAGCGCTGGCGCTCGCTGTTCATCGCCATCGGTATCGCGGGCTACAGCGCCGGCAGTGCGGCCGGTGCCGCCATTGCTCTGCTGGTCCCGCATTATGGCTGGGAAAGCGGCTTCTGGCTGGGGGGGCTGATGCCGCTGATCATGGTGCCGGTGCTGATGCTGTTCCTGCCGGAATCCCTGACCTACCGCGTGGGCCGTGACCCCAGCCATCCCGCCATCGCCCGCACCATCCGCTGGATGGACCGCAGTCTCATCCTGACGGGGGAGGAGCGGTTCGTGACGGCGGAAACCGGCGGCAAGAAGGTGAAGGCCCATGTCATCGATGTTTTCCGCGATGGGCGTGCGCGCACCAGCGCCATCCTGTTTGCGGCCTGTGTCCTGTCCATGGGCAATATCGCGCTGCTGGCCG
This sequence comes from Niveispirillum sp., assembly GCA_016463045.1. GTDB lineage: Bacteria > Pseudomonadota > Alphaproteobacteria > Azospirillales > Azospirillaceae > Niveispirillum. The sequence continues at coordinate 1,961 of JAEMSB010000139.1, read as the reverse complement.
CGTGGCTGCCCACCTTCTTCCAGGAAATGGGCGGCATCACGATCCAGCGCTTTGCCATCGTTTCCATGACGGGCTTCATCGGCGGCATGATCGGTACCGTCACCATCGGTTTCCTGATGGACCGGATCGGGGCCACGCGTCTGATCCCGCTCTATTATATCGGGATTGCGGTGACGCTGATCCTGATGGGCCATATGCCGTTCGGCACCGTGGGCTTCGTGCTGCTGCTGGTCTGCTGGAGCTTCTGTCAGTCGGGCGGACAGGCGGGGCTGAATATGCTGATGACCCAGATCTATCCGACAGCCCTGCGCAGCACGGGCGTGGGCTGGGCCGGTGGTGCGGGCCGTATCGGCGGGATCATCGCCCCGCTGTTCGGCGGCATGGCGCTGGCATCCTCCTTCACGCTGGAGGTGACGCTGGCCATGATCGCCATCCCGCCGGTTGCGGTCGCCCTGCTGGTATTACTGCTTAAGCCGATCCGCCGCGACGGCGCGCCGGCCGCAAAGCCCGCCGTGGCGTGACATTCCCCGGTCTGGCGGTATCCGCCGCCAGACCGGGGTAAACCTTCAACGGCTGCGCAACCGTTCCCCCGGCACCCAGGTGCCATGGAAGGTGGTCCGTACACGCATCGGCATGTACAGCCGGGCCACCGGCCCCGCCGCCACATCCTGTGCATCCAGGATCGCCAGTTCGCTGAGGTTGGTTTCCAGCCGGTTGACGATGACCAGCAGCCAGCCATCCCCCTCCGGTGCGCCTGGATAACGGGCCACGAACTGTGGTTCATGGACGGAGGCACCGGGGCCGGGATGCCAGCGCGTGACCTCCCCGCTGCGCAGGTCGACGCAACCGATGGCCGACGACCCGTCCGGGCCACGCCCCACGATCAGGAAGCCGTGGCGGCATTCCTGTCCCTGGTAGCGGTCATCGGTGCGCGGCATCTCGCCCGGTGTGTTGATGATGCGCCGCCGCGCGAACCCGTCCCCGTCGCTGTTCAGATCAAAGCTGAGGCGAGACAGGAAGGGTGGGCAGCCTTCGACATGCTGTCCATCAGGCGTGGGGAAAAACGGGAAACAGTTGCCGTCGTAATAGCATGTATCCAGATGGATCGTGCTGCCTTCCTCGCAAGCGTTCATCATATGGCTGAGGCAGCCGGCGGGGCCCCGGAACCAGCGGATATCCTCCTTCGTGCCGCCACGCTTCACCAGGGCAACCACGACCTGTTCGTTGGGATGCCATTCATAGAAGGTGCCGCCGCGTTTCAGGTTTTCCACATCCGTGATCAGCGGCATGAAGGGGAAGATGGCCCAATTGGGCGTCACCGCGAAATCATGGACAAGCGAGGCATAGGGCATCTCAAACCAGATTTCGTCCAGGATGCGGCCTTGGTCATCGATATCGTAGAAGACGATATCCCGCGTGCCGTCACCGCGCGCCTGATAGGAATAGGTCAGCAGGCGGCCATCGTCGGGATACCATTTCGGATGCGCCGTCAGGGATATGGCCCGAACCTTGCCGCCGAAATTATAGCGTCCGATAGGGTCCAGCGTGTCGCGGTCCACCTCGAACGGCAGGTCATCCTCCTTCAGCACCAGCAGTCTTCCATCATGGAAGATCATATTGGTGTTGGCGGTGCCGCCGCTGACATCCTTGACCGATGGGTCATCGGTGAAGCGGTTGCGATAGAGGCCGAACAGCGATCGGCCAGCCTTGGCCTGCGCCATGTAACGGTCATTGCGGACCCAGCGGCTGCGGTAGGAAACGACGCCGTCCTTGATGCGGAACATGTGCGCCATGCCCTCGCCATCGATGAAGATGTCGGTACCCAGCATGGGCGGATATTGCCGGTCGGGCCCGGCGCGGTACCAGGTGCCGTCCAGGCCGGCGGGTACCGCCCCTTCGATCAGTTCCAGCGCCTCAACCGTTGATTCTAGACGCAGCGGCTTTGCCCAGCCGTGATAGGC
>JAEMSB010000629.1 GCA_016463045.1 Niveispirillum sp. | reverse complement strand
GGCACCATGGACCAGTAGCGGGTGTTCAGCGGGTTATCGATCAGCGAGCTGGTGGCATCCACGGCATTGATGGTGCCCTTCAACCCGATGGACAGAGGGACCAGGACCGGCAGCAGCCACTGCGTCACCTTGCTGGGGCTGTCATTGTACCCGACCAGCTTTTCATAATCCTTGGGCTCCGCCACTAGGAAGGTGGGGAAATTGATCATGATGAAATCCTGCGACGGCTCCGCCCCCGGCGCCACCGCCAGCGGCGTACCGGGCAACGGCTGTTCGCTGCTGCCCAGCACCTTCACCGCCATGCCGCGCCCATCCTTGTCATAGTCGGGGCGGTTGGGATTCTCGTTGGAATTGGAATAGCGGATGACGGCGCGATAGGCGCCGGGGCTGGCGAACAGCCCGTGGCGCAGGGAAGCCGGCACCCCATCGCCCACGGTGAAGGTGGCGGCGACGCAGCCATGCGGCTTGGGGTGCGCGTCGCGGCGCACCGGCACATTGGCGTACATGCGCTCCAGATGGGCATAGATGATGGCGGCCACACGGGCGGCTGCATCCACCTCCCCCGGTGCCAGCTTCTCCCCCGGCCCATTGGCGACGGGGTATGTGGCCGGATCGATGGGCCGGTAATAGGCATCACCCCGTTCGGCACAGCCCGACAGCAGGGCCATGCCGGCCACCGCCAGGCACAACCCTTCCTTCAACCGTTTGGTCATCTGCATCCCCCGGCCTTACAGCGTCTTCAGGAATTCGATCAGCGCCTGCTTGTCCGGGTCCGACAGCTCTGTGCCATAAAGCTTGCCGGAATGGCCGGAATTCAGGTTGCCGGGGAAGCCCGTGTCATATTCATAGGTCGGGCGGTTCGCGTCCGGCCCCGTCTGATAGCCGACATGGACCGGATCGAACTCCCGGCTGCCAACATGGAACTTGGTCGGTCGCTTCGTCTCGTCCATCAGCAGGGCGGCAAGGTTCGGCACCGAGCCATTATGCAGATAGGGTGCCGTGGCCCAGATGCCCGTCAGGGGCCGCGCCTTATACGACCGCTGGTCTGCCTTGTCGCTGAACGACCCGGTATAGGTCTTGGAAAGCCGGCCGGCGGCGATGGTCTCGCTGAAATCCGACGTCAGCACCCCCACCACCTGCGTGGTCAGCGCGTCGCCCCGGTTGCCCAGCGTGGCACCATAGGCCTTCTGCCAGAACAGCAGCGGGCTGATCGGCTTCTGCCCTTCCAGCTTGCCGCTTTCCCAGGCCAGCCCCGTGGCCTTGTTCATGCGCAGCAGGAAATTGTCGGCCATGCCCGGATCGGTGCCGATCACCGATGTCTGGATCAGGGTCGCCTGATAATCATTGCCCTGCTTGTCGCGCGCGATGACCTGATGGCACAGGACGCAGTTCACGCCGTCCTGCGTTTCCCCGCGATAGATCTTGCCGCCCTTGGCCGCCAGTTCCTTGTCAATCGCCGGCAGTATGCTTTCCGGCCAGGGGGGGGAGCGCAGGGTGGACAGCCAGTTCTCAATATGGCCCAGATTGTCGGTCAGCACCGTGGACGCATAGCCAAAGCGCGGGTCCTTGCCCGGCACGGTCCCAAACGTGCCGTCCGGCGTGGTCCATTGCGACGGGTCCTTGGCCGTCACGCGGATGCGGCCATAAACGCCTAGCACCTCACCCACATTGCGGGCCAGCGGGCCGACGCCCAGCCCCAGCACGGATTTGTTGGGCGCAAAGCCGTTCCACTGCACCACGTCCGACTGCGGCGCCCCCCACAGGAACGGATAGCTGACGGGCGCGTTGGACGGCGAGTAATTGGCCTGATCGACCGCGATGTTGAAGCCGGATACCTGATTGAAAATCGCGCCGATGGCATCGATGCGGCCATTGCCGGGCAGCGGCACATACTTGTCGCGGATGATGGCATCAACCTGCCCCCGCGCCTCGGGGGCCAGGGCGCGTAGACCCGCCTTCAAATTCTCGTTCTTGGCCTGATAGGCGCCATAGGTATCGGTGCCGGGCCGTTCATCGACGGGGCATTCCTTGCTGTTATGGCTGCCGCACAGGTTCCGGCGCAGATATTCCGACAGCCACATCTGATGTTCGGCCATCTGGTTTTTCAGATTGTTGCGCGCATCCGGTGTGTCGGCAGGCAGGAAACCCTTGGACACCAGGGCGGCGACAAACCGGTCAAACTTCTCCGGCGTTTCGGAGGTGACCAGCAGCGCGTCCAGCAGTTCCGCATTGAAGCGATAGAAATCGCCCAGCGACGGCGCGCCGTCGATGATCAGCGACTTGCCCTGGTAATCCAGCTTGTTGGTATGGCACGCGGCACAGTTCGGCCCGGCCCAGGCCATACCCGGCGTGCCATCGGCCCCCTTCATCCCCGGCGTCACCGTAAACCCGATGGGCAGCGCCTCCGGGTTCCAGACATCCTTCTGTGCGGGGATATAGCCCAGCCGTTCCATATTGGCCGGCGCGATAAACCGCTCCGTGCCGCCCGCCTGCTCCACCGCACGCAACATCGCATTGCCCGCCCGCTCGCCA
>JAEMSB010000628.1 GCA_016463045.1 Niveispirillum sp. | reverse complement strand
TAATATACATCGTATCAAACTAAGCAGAAGCTCCGGCTGCGGCGTCACGACCCCGACATCCGCGCTCACAGAGGGCAAGAATTCTTACGCACCGGTGCACTCCAATTGGCCAGCCCGCGGGTTCGGACCTTGCTTGCCAGGGCCGGGACCGGTGGCAGGCAGTCCATACACGGCCTTCACGTCGGCGTTGTCCTGTGACTTGAAGCCGTCCTTGGACAGAGACCATGCATCGAAATAGTTCACGGGGTTGTAGGCAACCGCGTTCGCAGACTTCAGATAGTCCGTCAGACGCGGCACTTTTGGATATTCCGGCATCTTTCACGGCGGCAGAAAGATTGTCGAATGGCGATCCGTAGACCACCTGATTGGGAAGGCCCTTGTTGACGATGCGTGGATAGAACAATTCCTGTCCGCCCGCACCGCTGTCCGATGCATAGACGGAAAGAACCTTGTCCGGTGTCTTCGTGGTGATCAGAAATCCAAACGTTTCCACTCCCGCCGTTCCCGCGCCGACTTCGCCGCAGTCGATGCTGTGCAGCCAGCGCACCACGCGAACCGTCGTATTTCCATTGAGCGAAATCACTTCGCCGCCCTTCAATGTCGTGCACTGTGCCGCCGGATTGCCATAGGCAACGACCTTTTGGCAGACGGCTTCCGGGGCATATATGGGCTTGCCGGTTTGCTTTGCATACTCTGGAATCTGCAAGGCATGGTCACCATGCTCATGACCCACCAGAAAATAGTCCACCGAGCCACGCTTGCGAAGCGCACCAAGCACCTTGGTGACTGCTGATGGCGACGGCGCGCTGCCGGTATTCACCACCTCACCATCCAGAATGATGCCGGTGGAGCCGATTTGATAATGGAAGTTGCTGATGCCGAACCATGTCGTGCGTATTTCCGTGGGTTGGGATGCGCCCTCCCCTGCGCCTCCGCATGCGGTTACAGCCACAGCCGAAATTCCCATGGCAGCTACTAGTCCGACACCTTGCAAAAGGCGATGGGCCTTCCTGGCTATATGGCACTTCTGGAGAACTTCGACCTGTACCTCTACTCCCTGGTCGGCAGGCCGCTGCAGGAGTACCTGAAGCAGAAAATCCAGGAGTACCGGGAAGATGCCGAAAAAATGGGGGTGAGGATCTGGCGAAACCGTCCGTGATGTTGCTCCTGGTGCCGGGTTGGCCGGTTGGGCCGGCTGCGTCGGTTGGGCCAGATAATGCGCCATCCCTGACGCCCATTTCGTCCATCTGCCGGTACTTCCAATGACCACACCCACGATCCCGCGCCAGGCCGAGCCCCAGCAAATTGATGCAGCGCTGTCGATCGCCGCATCCTTCCTGGTCCTGACCGTTGCAAGAGACGCAGCGTCCCTCTCCACCGTGCGATCCGTGCTCGGCGATCTGGACGGCCTGATCAAGAACGTCCTTGTCCGGGACGTGACCGGGACCTTTACCTGCAACGTGGGCATCGGTGCCGATGTGTGGGGTCCGCTCGTCGGTACCCCGCTTCCGGCCGAGCTCCATCCATTCCGCGAAATCCGGGGCGCCACCCATGTGGCAGTCTCTACTTCGGGGGACCTGCTGTTCCACATCCGCGCCAGGTCCATGGATCTCATCGTGGCGTTCGAGCAGATGCTCCTGGAGGCCCTGGAAGGGACAGTCGCGGACATGGATGAGGTCGCCGGATTCCGGTACTTCGACGGACGCGACCTGCTCGATTTTGTCGATGGCACGGCGAATCCGGTCGGCCTGGCGCTGCCGGCCTCAACGATAGTGGGCGAGGAAGATCCTGAACATGCGGGCGGAAGCTATGTCGTCGTACAGAAGTACCTCCACGACCTCCCGGCATGGAAAAGCCTGAGCACCGAAGCCCAGGAGCAGATCATTGGACGAAAGAAGTTCACCAACACCGAGCTTCCCGATGCCTCGGAGGCGGAACAGAAGTCACACAAGACGCTGTGCACCATCACGCAGGACGGCGTCGAGCACGACATCCTGCGAGACAACATGCCCTTCGCGAGGCCTGCACTCAAGGAGTACGGAACCTATTTCATCGGTTATTCCAGGCACCTTTGGGTGATCGAGCAGATGCTCGAACGGATGTTCATCGGAAGCCCGCCCCCGCTCCATGACCGCATCCTTGACTTCTCGGCGGCGGTGACAGGCATTGCCTTCTTCGTTCCGTCAAAGGACATGCTCGCCCATCTTTAAGATCGGCTCGGGCATCGACGCCTGCCGCACGCAGGATCGCAACCTCAGGCCCTCCATCAATGATGGTTGGGAAGCAGGCGTCAAGTTCTCTCCCCTGCCCTGGCTCAACGGCCGCGTGGCCTACTGGGAACAGCGCGCCTCGGGAGAGGTGGCCCGGGTGCTGCAGGTCAAGAATGTCACCAACCGCAGTCTGATGGAGTCTGGCGCTGGCATTTCTCGAAAATATTTTTGCATGGGGTGCATCCAAACGATGCGATGGCGGGTAGTACCAGCAGCAGCCCAAAAAATGCGCTGCTTCAGTCCCCTTCACAAAACTGTTTGGAGAAT
>JAEMSB010000627.1 GCA_016463045.1 Niveispirillum sp. | reverse complement strand
GGCATGCCGATTTCGTGGTGACACCGAAGGGCGAATGGTGGGCCAGCTTCCTGGCCATCCGCCCCTATGGTGATGATCTTTATAATACGGGGCGGGAGACCTTCCTTATGCCCGTGCGCTGGGTCGATGGCTGGCCGCGCATCACCGAACCGGGGCAGGCCATCCCCCTGACCCATGCCAAGCCCGACCTGCCGACCCAGCCAGCACCCAAGGTGCCCACCACCGGTGCCTTTCAGGTGCGTGACGAGTTTGATGGCGACAAGCTGCCCCCCTACTGGATGATGGCGCGCAATCCCAAGGGCGACTGGTACCGCCTGTCCGAAGGGGCGCTGACCCTGAAATTGCAATCGGTGGGCCTGTCGGATCATGGCAATCCCGCCTTCTGGGCACGCCGTCAGCAGCATCACAATGCCACCATCACCACCGACATGGTCTTCACCCCTGATCAGCCGGGCGAACGTGCCGGGCTGGCGGCGGTGCAAAGCGATGAAAGCTGGATGCGCTTCACCATCGAGAAGGAAGGCGGGCAGCTGGTGGCCCGTGTGGCGGCGCGTGGCGGCAAGGATACGCCCGCTGATGGCGCGGTGCTGGGCAGCGTACCGGTGAAGGAAGCCGCCTCCTACCGCCTGCGCATCACGGCGCGCGGCGGGGAGTATGATTTCGATGTGGCCGGGGCCGGGGCAGACTGGCAACCCGTGGTGAAGGCCGCGGACGGTACCATCCTGTCCACGAAAAAGGCCGGCGGCTTCATCGGCGTCATGGTGGGGCCGTTCGCGCAAGGGCCGGGCAAGGGGAACTGAGCATGAAGGTTTACGCTTTCCTTCTGTCCGCCCTTCTGGCTCTGCCAGCCCTGGCCCAGGAGACGCCCATCAGCCCCATCCGGCTGAACCAGTCGGGCCTGCTGGCCAATGGCCCAAAGATCGCGATCCTGCCCGATGCGGCGGCAAAGCCCGTGGCCTGGACCCTGCGCGATGCCGGCGGGCAGGTGGTGGCCAGCGGCGACAGCATCGTCAGCGGCAATGACGCATCGTCGGGCCAGCATCTGCACCGGATCGATTTCTCTGCCGTCACGGCAAGGGGCGAAGGCTTCACCCTGACGGCGGTCAATGCCAGCAGCCGGCCCTTCAGCATCGGTGCCGGCCCCTATGCCGCGCTGAAACGCGATGCGCTGGCCTATTTCTACCACAACCGCGCCGGCACCCCCATCGAGGCGCGGTTTGTGGGGGAGAAATGGGCACGCCCCGCCGGCCACCCGAAGGAGGTCGCCCCCTGTTTCGGCGGCAAGGACAATGAAGGCAATACCTGGCCCGCTTGCCCGCACAGCCTAAACGTCACCGGCGGCTGGTACGATGCGGGCGACCATGGCAAGTATGTGGTCAATGGCGGCATCTCCGTCTGGACCCTGTTGAACCTCTATGAACGGCAGAGCGTTAAGGGCAAGGCACCCGCCTTCCCCGACGGGTCCACCGCCATCCCGGAGGCAGGCAACGGCATCAATGATCTGCTGGACGAGGCGCGCTGGCAGATGGAATTCATGCTGTCCATGCAGGTGCCGGACGGCACGCGCATGCCCCTGCCGCTGGGCGTGCAGAATGGCAAAGGCAGGCTGAATTTCACGCCCGATGTCGATGTGTCGGGTATGGCCCATCACAAGGTAGCGGATGAGCATTGGACGAAGCTGCCCCTGCCCCCGCATCTGGACCCCGAACGCCGCTTCCTCTACCCGCCGTCGACCGCCGCGACCCTGAACCTGGCCGCCACGGCGGCGCAGGCGGCGCGCATCTGGAAAACCATCGATCCGGCCTTTTCCGACCGCTGCCTGAAGGCCGCGTTGAAGGCCTGGCGGGCGGCGCTGCGTGTGCCCAATGCGCTCGCCATCGGTGATTTCAATGGCAGCGGCGGTTATGGCGATAATGACGTCTCGGACGAATTCTTCTGGGCGTCCGCCGAACTGCTTGCCACCACGCGTCAACCGCTTCTGGTCGATGCCGTGACCAAGGCGCAGTTCTTCAACCGCGACGCCATCCCCGAACCGTCCTGGGGACAGGTGGGGCCGCTGGGATGGATGACCCTGGCGCTCTATCCAGAGGTGCTGCCAGCAGCCGATGCCGCCCGCATCCGCAGCGCGATCGTGAAAAGCGCCGATGCCTATGTGAAAGAGGCGGGCGACAGCGGTTACCGTCAGCCCCTGTCGCCCAAGGGCTATGGCTGGGGTTCCAACTCCGGCCTGATGAACCGGGCCATTGTGCTGGCCTATGCTCATGACGCGACGGGGGACGCGAAATACCGCGATACGGTGGTGGATGTCGCCGACTATCTGCTGGGCCGCAACCCGCTGGACATGTCCTATGTCACGGGTTACGGCCCTCGCGCCATGCAGCACCCGCATCACCGCTTCTGGGCCAATGTTTTGGACCCCGCACTGCCGCCCCCGCCGCCGGGCGTGGTGTCGGGCGGGCCGAACATTACCAGCCTGGGTGATCAGGCCCGCAGGCGCATCGGGAATTGCGCACCCCAGACCTGCTGGAAGGATGATATCGACC
>JAEMSB010000138.1 GCA_016463045.1 Niveispirillum sp. | reverse complement strand
GCGCAGCAGATTGTGATAGGTGTTGGTCAGTGACAGGATGCCCGGATGGTCGGGCATATCCTTGTTCAGCGCCAAGATGGCCATGTCCATGTCGAACAGGGTCCGGCGCTCACCATCATCACGGATCATGCTTTGCAGCCAGAAGAAGGAGGCGACGCGCGCCCCCGCCGTCACGGGCCGCACATGATGCAGGCTGGAGCTGGGATACAGCACCATGTGGCCTGCGGGCAGCTTGACGGCGTGGTGCCCATACAGGTCCTCCACAACCAGTTCCCCGCCCTCATATTCATCAGGATCGCTGAAGAACAAGGTGCAGGACAGGTCGGTGCGGATGCGCGGGCCGCCGAACGGGGCCTGTCGGATGGCATTATCGACATGGGGGCCGAAATGCTGCCCCCCGGCATAGCGGTTGAACAGCGGCGGGAACACCCGCGCCGGCAGCGCCGCCGACATGAACAGCAGGCTCTTTGACAAGGCATCCAGGATCAGCTGCCCCAGCTGCTGCGCCACCGGGTGGCCTTCCGGTAGCTGGCTGTTCTCCTTGACCTTGCCGGACTGGAACCCCGCTGTGATCTTGCCATCGACCCAGTCGGCGGCATCCAGGGCCGCGCGACACTGCCGCACCTGCTCCGGGGTCAAAACGTCGGGAATGCTGATCATCATGATAAAGGGCCCTGCCTGAATACCGTGAGACGCAGCCTATAGCATCCGCAAATGCGATCCACTCTGATTTGCATCAAGGCAACCATGAAAAAGGCGGCGGCCACTTCACGTGACCGCCGCCACAGCCTCCAATCCCACGGGACGGGTGGATCAGAAGCTGTAATTCACCGTCAGCATGGCGTTGCGCGCCTCGCCCGGCGTAGCCCAGCCGCTGGCCGCAACATTGCGGATACGGGTGTAATAGGTCTTGTCGAACAGGTTGTTGACGTTCAGGCGCAGTTCGACCTGATCATTGACGAAGTAGCTGGCCGAGGCGCGGTGAACCCAATAGCCCGGCGCCGTGCGCATGATGGCGTTGGCATTGTTGGGATACATCTTGCCAGTGAAGGTCGCGCCATAACCCAGTTGTACGCCGACCGGCAGATCATAGGTGGTCCAAAGGCTGAAGGCATTCTTGGGCGTGGCCGTCAGCGGTGCGCCGGCGCGGCCATTGGTCCCGACCAGAGCGGTCGCACAGGCCGCAACGGTCGGATTGGCCAGACAGAAGTCGGAGACGCCCTGCAAAACCTTGGTGTCGAGATAGCTGTAATTGGCAAAGACGTTCCAGCCCTCCATCACCGTGCCTGCGACACCCAGTGCCACGCCATTCACACGCGACTTGCCGTCCAACTGCTGGTCCGGGATGCCCGGATCGTTGGAGGCCACGCGGTAATTGGTGCGCTCGTTGCGGAACAAGGCGGCGGTCAGACCCAGGCGCCCGTCCAGCACATCCCACTTCGTGCCGATCTCGTAATTCTTGGCCGTTTCAGGATCGACATTGCAGGTGGTGCTGGTGCCCGTGGCGGTACAGGCGCCGGTCACCGTGCTTTGCGACGGGGTCTTGGAATTGCCCATGGCGACATAGACGCTGCCGTTGGATGCCGGCTTGTAAACAGCCCCGACGCGCCAGGAGAACAGGTTGTCCTCGTTACGAGCTGCGGGGGCAGCACTGGTGGTCACGCCCGTGGTGGCATAGGTGTAGCTGGTGGTCTGGGCGCTGCCCTGATTATGCTCCCAGCGCACGCCGCCATTCAGTTCGAACTGCTCGCCCAACTGCACGCGGTCGAACAGATAGACGGCCTGATTCTCCACCTCATTATCGGCGTCGGCAGTAACGGTGAAATTCACCGGGCCGTTCCAGACATTCTCCGGGTTGGCGATGGTGATGGGTGTGAAGCTGGCCGTGGGCACGGTGCCGTTGGCATTGCGCAGGCGGTTACCCGACTTCTGGTCGAAGCTCTCAGACGAGATGGAGGCACCCAGCACCAGATCATGGGTGATGCCACCCGTCACGACCGTCGCCTTCAGGTCGGTCTGGTTATACAGCATGGTGGTGCTGGCATCGCGGGTGATGCCGCGGTTGGTGTTCGGCGTGAACAGGCCGGGCGTGGTACAGGCAGCACCCGTATAGGCGTTGATGCCGCTGGACAGGCACCAGGTGCCCTGCAGGTAGGAGGTGGTGACGAACGCGTCCACCTTCTGCCAGCGGGACAGGTTGCTGACCGACAGGCTGTCGTTGAAACGGTGGTCGATCTTCACGGTCGCGGTATTGACCGTGCTTTCCTGGGTGTCGATGTTGCGATAGCCGTAATAGGCCTCGCCGTCCGCACCCGGCAGAATGCCATTGGAAAAAGCGTTCAGGGCGTAGGGCACGCCATATTGCGGGATATTGTTATCTTCCTGATGGAAGTAGCTGAACGACACCTGCGTGTCACTGCGCAGCCCCAGGGTCAGTGACGGTGCAAAACCCCAGCGCTTGAACTCTTCCACATCGCGGCCCGGCACATCGTTGCGGTGCCACATGCCATTGATACGCAGGGCCGTGCTGTCGTCCAGCATCTGATTCGTATCGACGGTAGCGCGGTAATAATTGTCAGTGCCAATACCGGCGCTGGCCTGGGTGAAGCTGTCATCCTTGGCCGTCTTGGACACCAGATTGATGGAGCCGCCGACAGCGCCGGAACCGGAATAAACGGAATTGGCCCCGTTGGTGACTTCGACTTGTTCCAGGTTGAAGCTGTCGGAACGGACATAGGCACCGCTGTCGCGCACGCCATCGACGGTGATGTCACTATTGGCGCTATAGCCACGAAGCGTGATGCTGTCGGCGCCGCCGGCACCGCCCTCACCCGCACCGAAGGTGATCCCCGGCACGTTGGTCAGCACATCGCGCAGGCTCAACAGGTTCTGTTCCTTGATCACCGTGCTGGGGATGACGGTGATGGTCTGCGGCGTCTCGCGCAGCGGGGCGGTATATTTGGGGGACGCGACCACTTCCGGCTTGTTGGCGGGTGCCGCCGCCTGGCCTTCGCTGTCATCCTTGGCCGTCTTGGACACCAGATTGATGGAGCCGCCGACAGCGCCGGAACCGGAATAAACGGAATTGGCCCCGTTGGTGACTTCGACTTGTTCCAGGTTGAAGCTGTCGGAACGGACATAGGCACCGCTGTCGCGCACGCCATCGACGGTGATGTCACTATTGGCGCTATAGCCACGAAGCGTGATGCTGTCGGCGCCGCCGGCACCGCCCTCACCCGCACCGAAGGTGATCCCCGGCACGTTGGTCAGCACATCGCGCAGGCTCAACAGGTTCTGTTCCTTGATCACCGTGCTGGGGATGACGGTGATGGTCTGCGGCGTCTCGCGCAGCGGGGCGGTATATTTGGGGGACGCGACCACTTCCGGCTTGTTGGCGGGTGCCGCCGCCTGGCCTTCCACCCCCAGGGTCGGCAGTACGACGGTCTTCTTCTCGCCTTCCTTGGCGGCGGGCGTCGTCGCCTGCTGGGCCAGCGCCGGGGCGGCAGAGGCCGCCACACCAACGGACAGGGCCGCCATCAGGGCCATACGGCCACGCGCCACCTGGGAATTCATCTTCTCGTCCATCTCTTTCAAACCTTTCTGGTACGCCCCACGGGAGCGCAAATGCTTCTTATTCGCTTATGATGTCGGCAATTAGTCCGACATCACCGATCCCGTCCGGCAGGGACTATATTGCGAAGCGTTCGCATTCGCAAACTATGAGGCGGCCATATCCATGCGGCATCAACGCACAGCCTATGCGGATGGAACATGGCGCCACCTGGACAATGCCGCCAGCCACGCCTATAAGCAAACATACATACGAAAGTAAAAAATCTTGGAATAACAATGGTTAACACCCCATATACAATACTACCCTATGAACCGGCCCCGCCCGACCGGATGCAAAAGGCGCTGAGCGCACAGTATCTGTGGCCAATCCAGGATGAGATTTTTGATCTGCTAACGGACATTCGCGACAGACTGGACCCGCGATTATCCCAGCGGTACCCGGTTGCACGTGGTGCCGCATACCCGCTGGGTCGCTGCAAGGAGATTACCGAGGCTGTCCGGGAGGCCCTGATCCAGCGCTTGCAGCAGCCGAAGAGCCGGCCCGAACGGGCCCTGGCCGAATTCATTGACCAGGGCGGCCTGATCCGTCCCATCTGGGGGGCGCTGCGGGGACGCTACTTCCAGAACGCGACGCAGATTGGCACCCTGTATGTAGATGTCTCCAATGATACGGTCGCCGTCATCAAGCCGAAGGTTGAAATCCTGCCTTTGGAAAGGAGCGGGCTGGAACCCGTACGCGACATCGCGCATTTCAGGCATATCGTGCGGCAATACTGGAAGGCGGACCTTTTTGCCAATCTGGTCGCCCCTAGCCTTGCCCCTGTCCTGCCGATGATTTCCGTCAACCAGCATGGCGAGGCGGAGTTCCAGTCGGCAAGCAATTACATGGTGGCCCTGGCCATGCGCGACCGGTTCCGGGATGCGGAGGAATGGGTGGCGCGTGGGCCGGCCCCACCACAGGCAGTTACCCGCGCCTTCCTTGACCGCCTGCCGGCTGACCTATGCGGGGTGCCGGATATCGATCCAAGATTGGCGGCGGTAGAGGCATGCCGGACCGCGCGGCAGGAGGACCGGCACGCCGATATGGCGTGGCGTCGGGACCGTCTGCTCGACTATATGCGCTTCCGCCAGCAGGCCAAGGCCAAGGCAGCCTGACGGTGCAGCCCCTTGGCGCTTGCAACCTGCATCAGGGCGGGCTGTCCAAGGCGAACAGCAGCACCAGGCCACCCGCATCCGGTGCGCCCCCAGCCTGGCGTAGATCAAGCGACCGGCAGGCGGGGGACATGGGCGCCGCCACGGCGCTGTTGACGAAGCGGGCGAAAACCTCGTCGCTCATGTCGCGGTTCCCGCCAAGGAAGGCGGCACCCCGCACCTTGCCATTGGCGGGGTCGAAATAGATGCCGATTTCGGCCCGAAAACTGCCGGCTCCGCGCGGCAGCGGCGGCGGTTCCCAGCAATCCATGATCTGGCTGCGCAGCAACGGCCCGGCCCGGCCCGACAGATCATCGATCTTGGCCCAGTTGACGGGCGGCGCCGGCGCCTCGGCAATGGTGGTTTCGCCTTGCTGATGGCTGGGCGGCGGGGCTGGCAGCCGGCTGGACATGGGCGGTTGCTTGGCCTTGGGCGGTGGTGCGGCTTCCTTTTGCACCTTCGGGGTCAGCGCCTCAATCCGGAGTCGTGCCAGGGCGGAGAAACGGCCCGCCGGATAGGCATGGAGATAGGCATAATATTCGGCAGGGTCCTTGGAATCCCGCACGCTTTCCCAGAATACCAGTTCCGGGTCTGCGGGCCGCACGGCTGCGGCCGGGCTTTGCACAACCGGTGGCGGACTGCCGCAGGCCGCCAACGCCAAAAGACCGGTCAGCACAATGCAATGACGAAGGGCGGAGGCCAAGGCAACATCCTCTGGGATGGGCACGCGGCGGTACCGCCACGCTTTTGAACGGCAAGAACGGGTGGAGACACGCTTCTCCTTGGCATGCCCCCCCTGCGCTGGGTTATAGATTAAGCATGTTGATCATGAAAGACCCGCCGTTCGGCGTGGCCTTCGCGAACGCCCAAGAAGGATAAGCATGAAACGCACACGCAAGCGGGTATTGGTCGCCGGGGGTGCAGGCTTCCTGGGGTCACATTTGTGCGAAAGACTGCTGAATGACGGGCATGAGGTATTGTGCGTCGATAATTTCTTCACCGGCTCGCGGGAGAATATCCGCCACCTGCTGCCGAACCCCTATTTTGAGGTGATGCGCCACGACGTCACCTTCCCGCTGTTTGTCGAGGTGGACGAGATCTACAATCTCGCCTGCCCGGCCTCGCCCATCCATTATCAGTTCAATCCCGTGCAGACGACCAAGACGTCCGTGCATGGGGCCATCAACATGCTGGGCCTGGCCAAGCGGACCAAGGCAAAGATCTTCCAGGCCAGCACGTCGGAGGTTTATGGCGACCCGACGGTGCACCCGCAGACCGAGGACTATCGCGGCAACGTAAACCCGATCGGGCCCCGCGCCTGCTATGACGAGGGCAAGCGCTGCGCGGAAACTTTGTTCTTCGACTATCACCGTCAGAACGGCGTCAATATCCGCGTGGCCCGCATCTTCAATACCTACGGACCACGCATGCACCCCAATGACGGGCGCGTCGTATCGAACTTCATCGTGCAGGCCCTGCAGGGCCATCCGATCACCATCTATGGCGAGGGCACGCAGACCCGTTCCTTCTGCTATGTCGATGACCTGATCGAGGGTTTCATCCGTCTGATGGCCGCGCCGGACGATGTGACCGGCCCCATCAATATCGGGAATCCCGGCGAATACACGATCCGCCAGCTGGCGGAAAATGTGGTGCGGCTGACGGGCGCCAAGTCGGAATTCGTCTGGAAGCCGCTGCCGCAGGATGATCCCTTGCAGCGCTGCCCTGACATCACCAAGGCCAAGACCCTGCTGAACTGGCAGCCAACCATCCATCTTGAGGAGGGGCTGAAGCGGACCATCGCCTATTTCGCCGATCAGCTAGGCGTGTCCCTGGCCTGATTATCTGTCCTGTCAACTGACGCGTTGCAAGCCATGGATATCTTTGAGCTGTTTGCCCTCGCCCAGGCCACCGAAGCGGAGCACGGCAAGGACGCCGCCATCCGTGTCTATCAGGACTGGCTGGCGGCCAATGAAGGGCACCCGGCCATACATGCGGCCTGGTTCAATCTCGGCTCACTGCAACTGAGCGGCGATGACGGCAATGGCGCGCTCTATTCCTTTAACGAGTCCGTGCGGGCGCGGTCCGATTTCACGCCGGCCGTCATATCGCTGGGGTCCGCCCTGGAACGGGTGGGACAGATCGACCTCGCCCTCCAATACTGGAACCATGCCGTCAGCAATCTGTCGGGCGTTTCCTTCGATACGATCAACTACAAACTGACCGTGCTGAAGCAGTTGGCCCGGGTACGGATGAGCCGGCAGGAAATGTCCGAGACGGAGGAGGTGCTGCGCCTGTCGCTGGATGTGGCCCCGGGACGGCGAGAGGAAATGCAGCACTGGGCCAATGTCCGTCAGCGGCAATGCAAATGGCCGGTTCTGCAATCTTTCGGCTCCGTGACGCCGGAAAAGATCCTGGCCACGCTGGCACCGCTGACTCTGGCTTATTTTACCGACGACCCCATACTCAGCCTTGCCAATGCCTACTCCCATAACCGGCTGGATGTGGGTTGGCCCGATGAGTTCAAAACCAGCGCCGATTTCACCCACCGCCGTCGCGCGCCCGACGGGCGGCTGCGTATCGGCTATCTGTCTTCCGACCTGCGCAACCATGCCATCGGCCACCTGACAGCGGAAATGTTCGGCCTGCATGACCGCTCCCGCGTCGAGGTGACGGCATTCTATTGCGGCGTGCGGATCGAGGATGCGGTGATGCATCGTATCCGGGCCAGTGTCGATCACTGGCACGATATCACGAGCCTGGATGATGCGGCGGCTGCCGCTTTGGTGGAGGAGTGCGGTATCGACATCCTGGTCGATATCAATGGCAATACGCGGGATGCTCGCACACGCATGCTGGCCCGGCGGCCCGCCCCGGTCATCGTCAACTGGCTGGGCTATCCCGGCACGATGGCCAGCCCCTATCACCATTACATTATTGCCGATCCCATCATCATTCCGCCCGGATCGGAGAAATATTACAGCGAAAAGGTGGAACGGGTCCCCTGCTACCAGCCCAATGACCGCTACCGAGTCATCTCGCCGGAACCGCAGACACGGGCACAGCATGGATTGCCGGAACAGGGCGTGGTGTTCTGCTGCTTCAACGGCCAGCAGAAGATGACCCGCTTCAACCTGGCCCGCTGGCTGGATATCCTGCGGCAGGTCGACGGTTCCGTGCTCTGGCTGCTGCGCGGCGGAAACGAAGGTGATAACCGCCTGCGGGAAGAGGCGGCCAAGGCCGGTATCGACCCTGCCCGCCTGATCTTCGCCCCCTACGCTGCCAATGCCGATCATCTGGCCCGCTATGTTCTGGCCGACCTGTTCTTGGACAGCAGCCCCTATGGCGCGCATACGACGGCATCGGATGCATTGTGGATGGGGGTACCGGTCCTGACATTGCCGGGCCGGGGCTTCGCATCCCGTGTCTGCGCCTCGTTGGTGACGGCTGCTGGCATGCCGGAATTCGTGTGTGACAGCCCGGCAGCCTATGTGGAGATGGCCGTGCGGCTGGGACGCGACCCGGCAGCCCTGGCCGCTGCCCGGCAGAAGCTTCTGGACCTGCGCCACACATCCGTTCTGTTCAACACCAACGGTTTCGCCCGCGCTATGGAGGATGCCTTCGACCGCATGTGGGCGGAATGGGAGGCCGGCGCCCTGCCCGTCCCCGACCTGACCAATCTGGACCTCTATCTGGAAATCGGCAGCGCCATGGACCATGATGCCGAAGAATTCGGCTTCCTGCCAGATTACGAGGAACGGTACCGCAAGGCCTTGGCCAGGCGGCATGCCCTGACACCGGTTCCGCGCGATGGCAGGCTGTGGACACAACCGGCATGACGGCACCCTCCGCTGTCGATCTGCTGATCGCTGACCTGCGCGGGGCACCGCCGGGCATGTCAGCGGTTGATCCGGAGACCCGCGGTCGCTGGCGGCATCTGTTGTCCGGTTTGTCGGCGATTGAGGCGATGGCCGCTGTGGCGCAGGCCGACCCTATGCCCAACCGTCACTGGGCCGCCGACATGCTGCATGAATGGCTTGTTTCGCCTGGCAATGGCGGCGTCGGCAGCGCCCCGATCTGGTTCAATCTGGGCGTCGAACTGGCGGCACGGGGCGATCCCGGTGCGGCGACAACCGCTTACATCAACGCACTTCTGCTTCAGCCGACCTTATGGCAGGCCACTATCAATCTCGCAGGCATCCGCGAGGCGGCGGGCGATGCGGAAACGGCCCTGGCGACCATCAACGCCGCACTGCAGGATGACGAGGCGCGGACAAAGCTGCTGAACCAGCGTGGCCGGCTCCTGGAAAAGCAGTCCCGCCTGGATGAGGCGGAGACAACCTATTACCGCAGCCTGCTAACCAACCCGGATCAGCATTATGTGGTCCAGCACTGGGCCTTCGTCCGGCAGAACATGTGCGCATGGCCCCTGTTCGGGCCGGGCATCCCCGGCTTGACGGTTGAACAGCTGCGCGACCAGTGCGGCGGGCTCGCCACATTGGCCTTGGCCGACAAGGTGGCCGAACAGCGGCGGAC